>JAPKZP010000171.1 GCA_026393735.1 Acidobacteriota bacterium | reverse complement strand
GATCGGATGGATAGATTACATATATTACAGCACAATAACATACACAACGGTAGGCTACGGGGACTTCATCCCTAAGCCTTATCCCATTTTCAGGATGCTGGCTGCCGCGGAAGCTTTTCTGGGTATATTCCTGGCCGGCCTGTTCATCTGGCTGAAGCTGACCGAGGAAAGCGACGAGGAGACCCTCGAGCTCGAGCAGGAAGGCGTCTAGCCCATCCCGCCGCTCCAGCCCCGTGCGGCCCCGCCGGCGAGCGCCGACGGGGCCGTCGCCCTTGTACGCCCGGCATGGGCAGCAGCCTGGAGGTGCAAGTCCTCTGCAGGAGGCGGTGGTGCTAACTGCTAGCCGGAGGCAACGGCGTCACCGCGAGGTGGGGTCGGAAGGAAGCCCGAGGCAAAGCTCCGACCCGAGGAACACGAACCGCATACGAGGCTGGGCGGCCTGGGTGAGCCGGCAAGGTACGGCGACGCCCGTCACCACCAAGGGGTCGTCAGGTAAATGCGGCGGGGCTGGAGCGAAGGCGGCTGCTCTTATCCGGGGAGGCCTGACCGGGTGTCGGGTGCATGAGCACCCGACCGTCGCTGTCGCAAGGTGGCGGTGGACCGGTCAGGAGTCAGCAGCGGCCATAGTACCGGCGGGGATCACGTTCGCCGGGAAGGGCCAAACGTCAGTCCGAGGGACGACGCAGGAGCACTCGCGATCGGCGCATCGACCGCGGCCATCCCGCCCCCATGGCGGGCCTGCATCCGGGGGCGGGCGGTGAAGCCGTCCAGGCCCGGAGCAGAGCGCAGCGCCGACCCGGCGTCTCCGGTGACCACCCCTCACCCCGCCCGAGCAGACGATCTCTGGGAGGCGTTCCTCTCAGTGGACAACCTCGCCCGGGCGCTCCGGCGCGTCGAGCGCAACCGCGGCGCACCCGGTCCCGACGGCATGACGGTGGAGGCCCTCCGGCCCCACATCAAGGTCACCTGGCCGGAGATCCGCGCTGCCCTCGACGATGGCACGTACCGTCCGAGTCCCGTCCGCCGGGTGACGATCCCCAAGCCCGGGGGAGGGGAGCGCGAGCTGGGCGTGCCCAACGTGCTCGATCGCTTCCTCCAGCAGGCGTTGAGCCAGGTCCTCTCCCCCGTCTTCGAGCCTTCGTTCTCGGACCGCAGCTTCGGCTTCCGGCCCGGACGGAGCGCCCACCAGGCCGTGGAAGCGGCCCGACGGGCCATCGAGGCGGGCGAGACCTGGGTCGTCGATGTCGATCTCGACCGGTTCTTCGACCGGGTGAGCCACGACGCCCTGATGGCCCGCGTGGCCAGACGGGTCGGCGACCGGCGGGTGCTTCGACTCATCCGACGGTATCTCGACGCCGGGGTCATGGTCGCCGGCGTGAAGGTCGCGACGGTCGAGGGCACCCCGCAAGGGTCACCGCTCTCCCCGCTGCTCGCCAACATCATGCTCGACGACCTCGACGCGGAGCTGGAGCGGCGGGGCCACACGTTCGTCCGCTACGCTGACGACCTCCGGGTCTACGTGGCGAGCGAACGGGCGGCGACCCGCGTCATCGCGGGCGTCACCGCCTTCGTGGAGCGGCGGCTCAAGCTGAAGGTGAACCGGGCGAAGAGCGGGGTCGCTCCGGCGACCCAACGGGGCCTGCTGGGCTTCGGCTTCTTTCGGACCGCCGGACGGGTGAAGGTCAGGCTCGACCGGAAGGCGAAGGATCGCCTGAAGGCTCGACTACGCCTCCTCACCTCCCGGCGGAGGAGCATCGCGATGCCGGTCCGGCTCGCGCTGCTCAACCGGTTCCTCGGCGGCTGGAGCGCCTACTTCGCGCTGGCCGAGACGCCCTCGGTGTTCGACGGGTTCGACGAGTGGCTCCGCCGGCGGCTGCGTCAGGTCCGCTGGAAGGAGTGGAAACGGTTCGCCGCGCGGCGCCGCAACCTGCGGGCCCTCGGGATCCCCGACTGGCAGGCTCGCCAATGGGCAGCCAGCCAGAAGGGGTACTGGCGGCTCTCGGGGTCCGCCCCGCTCCAGCGTGCCCTGCCGAACCGCTACTGGGCCGATCTCGGCCTGGTGCCGATCGGTGATCGAACCCGTCGCCTCCGGGAGCACTGGCGAACCGCCGGATGCGGACCCGCACGTCCGGTGGTGTGGGAGGGGGCGGTGTGACGCCGCCCCCTACCCGATTCACCGGGCATGGGCAGCAGCCTGGAGATGCAAGGCCTCTGCAGGAGGCGGTGGTGCCAACTGCCAGCCGGAGGCAACGACGTCACCATGGGGTGGGGTCGGAAGGAAGTCCAAGCCGAAGCTCCGACCCGAGGAACACGAACCGCATACGAGGCTGGGCAACCCGGATCAGCCGGCATCGCACGGCGAAGTCCGTCACCACCAAGGGGTTGTCAGGTAGAAGGGTCCGTGCCGGGACCGCTCGCCGACGGTTGAACTCGGCCGGTCGGATGACCGTCGTCATCGGCTGACCCGCTGCGCGTGCATGGCTGCCTTCTGTCTTGCCGGATGGCGACAGTCATCACTCGCGGGCGATCAGAAGGCAAGGCAATTCCCATCCCCGCCGAGCCTTCTGATGAGTCGGAAGACGATGCATGCGCTCGTTGGTCGCCAACGGGCCCCGGCGTCTCCTGCGCCACTGAAGAGCGCCGAGGCGACCAGGACCCGGCGGTGCACAATCTCGGCAACCTGCGCTTCGGGAACCCGGCTGCGGGGTTCCGGACGACCCCGGGCGAGCATCTCGTGGAGGCCGCCCGGGGCTGGGCGACGCGGCTGCCTGTGCTACGCTGAGACGGCCGTTCGTGGCGCCCGGATGGACCGGCTTCGCGGCGTGGATCGATTAGTCAGAGGTTCGCTGCGATGCCGAACATCGGCCCCGTCGAGCTGGTCATCATCCTCGTGATCGCGCTCCTCGTCATCGGTCCGGGCAAGTTGCCGGACGTCGGCGCCGCGCTCGGCAAGAGCATCCGGGAGTTCCGGAAGGCGGCGACGGACGTACAGGATGCCGTCAACCTGGATGCGACGCCGGCCACGCCGGGTCCGACGACGCCGGGTCCGGACGCGCCACCGCTCGTCACGGCGCCCCTGGCGGCTGCCGCCTCCGCGGTCCCAGCCCCGGCGGTGCCCGTCGT
>JAPKZP010000360.1 GCA_026393735.1 Acidobacteriota bacterium | reverse complement strand
TCGCTGGGGCGGAGAATGCCGTTGGACCGCGCCATGCTCGAACGGTCCTGGCAGCCGTTCGCCGGTTATGCCCTGTAGGTGGTGCCGCCTGACTGTGGGATGTCGGGCCGCATAGAGGAAGCATCGATGATGTCGAACCTGACTGCTGCGAACCGTCCCCCGTCGTGGAAAGGGGCTCGTGGCGAGTGGTTCGTCGTCGGCCAGGTCGCCCTGATTGTATTGGTGTTCTTCGGCCCGCGCAGCGTGCCCGGCCAGCCTGCATGGGTGTTTCCGTTCCCGCACGCGTGGCCGGTCGCAGGCAGTGTCCTGATGGCCGCGGGCGGCGCGCTGCTTGCCGCCGGGCTCGTCCGTCTCGGGCGCGCGTTGACACCGTTGCCGTACCCGAGCGACCGGGGGGATCTCATCCAGACTGGTCCCTTCGCGCTGGTCCGCCACCCGATGTACGGCGGGGGGATCGGTCTCGCTCTTGGGTGGGCACTGTGCGTCCAAGGCTGGCTTACGTTCGGATACGTGGTCGTGCTGTTCGTGTTCCTGGACGTGAAGTCACGGCGCGAAGAGCGCTGGCTGGCCGAAAAGTTCCCGGCGTACGCGGCGTACCAGCGCCGTGTCAGCAAGCTCGTACCGTTCCTCTATTGATCGTGACCGGCCCGCGCGCCGAAGCGAACCTCGTCCCGCACGCGGGCCCACACGTCCTGTGCCCGCTTCGATTCGCCAGTCGATCGGTCCGCGAACCCGATCCGCCGGTAGAGGTCCATGACCCCGTTCTGGTCTCTGACCTCTGGCGCCGCTGCGATCTCGACAGCGTGCTGCAATTCGTGTCCGAGCCACGCAATGAGGTCCGCATCGCGCCCCGGCACCTTGATGGAGATACGGAGAAACCGGCAGTCCGGGCCCGCAGTCACGAACAGGAGTCGGCCTGGCCTGTCGAGGGCGCCCGTCTCCACGTGGACAACGACGTCGCTCGACTCCAGGGCATCCAGCAGCCCGCTGAGCGTCGCGGATCGAGCGGCGCCGTCCCGCAACAGGAGTCGGGCCTTGGCATCCGCACCCCTCACGTGCGCGGCTGCGGCCGCCCCCGTGGATCCGCACACGACCGCGACGGCCAGCGCCAGCACCCATGCCGCCGAGTGGGCCGTATGAGTCGCCGTCGGTCCCGTCATGGCCTTCCGTCCTTCCTGCTTCACCGAGGGCCGTCATCGGGGGGCTGCCCTCATCTGGTAATGCGGGAACGGCAGACGGGATCTCGCACGCCGGGCTGCGGGCGTGGTCGTCGGCTCCATCGGGGCGAACTTCAGGTTCGGTGGTAGAATCCGCGCCAGTGGTGACCCCGGCGGTGTGAAGGAGGCTCGTTCTTGCCAGCGCCTGCGGCACGGGACGTCACAGAGCTTCTTCTGGCCTGGGGAGGAGGCGACGAGGCCGCCCTCGATGCGCTCGTCCCGCTCGTCTACGCCGAACTGCACCGCCTGGCCCGCCTGTACATGCGCCGCGAGCGCCACGGCCACACCCTCCAGACCACCGCTCTCGTCAACGAAGCCTACGTGCGCCTCATCGATGCGAGCCGCGTGCGCTGGCAGAACCGCAGCCACTTCTTCGCCGTTTCTGCCAGGTTGATGCGGCAGATCCTCGTGGATGCCGCCCGGGCGCATGGATCGCTCAAGCGAGGAGGAGACGTGGCGCGCGTGCCGCTGGATGACGACCTTGCCGTGTCCCTGGAGCGGGGCGACGACCTGGTCGCCATCGACGAGGCCCTGACCGCGCTCTCGGCCATGGACCCTCGCAAGGCGCAGGTGGTGGAACTGCGATATTTCGGGGGCCTGACCGTGGAGGAAACCGCTGAAGTGCTGAAGGTCTCAGTCGACACCGTGATGCGCGACTGGAAGGTGGCGAGGCTCTGGTTGCACCGGGAATTGGAGCGCAGCGGGGCGCACTGACACTGTGGAGGCCTGATGACGCCCGAGCGGTGGGAGCAGATCGAGCGGGTGTTTCACGCGGCGCTGGCGCGCGACGTCCAGGATCGCGCCGCCTTCCTGGCCGAGGCGTGCGCGGGAGACGCGGCCCTGCGGCAGGAGGTGGCGTCGCTACTCGGGCAGGAGCAGCCGGCCGCGGGCTTCCTCGACGCGCCGGCCTTCGACGCGGCGGCGCGGACGCTGGCCGCCGCGGACGAGCCGCCCGCGCGCACGCTCTCGCCCGGCGCCCGGCTGGGGCCCTACGAAATCCTGGCGCTGGCCGGCGCCGGGGGCATGGGCGAGGTCTACAAGGCGCGCGACACGCGGCTGGGCCGCACGGTCGCCATCAAGGTGCTGCCGACGGGCGTCGCCACCGATCCCGATCGGCTCCGCCGGTTCGAGCGCGAGGCCCGCGCCGTCTCGGCGCTGAATCATCCGCACATCTGCACCCTCTACGACATCGGATCAGCGCCCTTGACAGGCCGGCCCCTGCATTACCTTGTGATGGAGTTCCTCGAGGGGCAGACGCTGGCCGAGCGATTGACGAAGGGGCCGCTGCCGGTGACGCAAGCGCTCGCGCTCGGCGCCGAGATCGCGGACGCCCTGGGCAGCGCGCACCGGCAGGGCATCATCCATCGCGACCTCAAGCCGGGCAACGTGATGCTGACGAAGACGGGCGCCAAACTGCTCGACTTCGGCCTGGCGAAGTTGAAGCGGCCCGTCGTGTCGCCGGGAGCCGCGTCGTCTGACACGCGGAGCCAGGGATCGAACGCCACCAGGAAAGGCACGATCCTCGGCACGCTGTCATACATGGCGCCCGAGCAACTGAACGGCCAGGACGCCGACGCGCGCAGCGATATCTTCGCGTTGGGGGCCGTGCTCTACGAAATGCTGACGGGCACGCGGGCGTTCGACGGCGAGAGCCAGGCCAGCATCATCGCCGCGATTCTCGACCGCGACCCGGCGCCGCTCTCGGCGCTGCCGTCGCCGGCCGCACCGGCGCTCGAACGCCTCGTCAAGCGCTGTCTCCAGAAATCTCCGGACAATCGCTGGGACTCCGCCGCCGATGTGGCCGACGAACTGCGCTGGATAGCCCAAAGCAGCGCGTCACCTTCACAGGTGCACCCGAACGCGCTCGTCCCCCCGTCGCGCCGCTGGCGTTGGGTTGTGGGGGTCGGGGCCCTGAGCGCGGTGCTGCTCTCGGGCATCGTGCTCGGGTGGCTGGCTCGATCGCGGACGCCAACGACGGGCATGGCAGTCACAAGGACGCTTGTTGACGTGCGCCCGGCCGAGGAACTGAACGCCGGCGGTTACTCCTCTTCGACACCTGTCCTGATTCCAGGTGGATCTCGGACAGCCCTGGCGCTCTCGCCCGACGGTCGCGCGCTCGCCTTCATTGGCCGTCGTGCGGGCGTCCAGCAGATCTACATCCGGATGCTGGACCGCAACGAGGCTCGGCCTCTCGCCGGGACAACGGACGCGCAGAACCCCGTGTTTTCGGCGGACGGCCAGTGGGTGGCCTACTGGGCCGCAGGCGCCCTCTGGAAGGCGCCTGTCAACGGCGACCCCGCCGTTCCCCTCTGCCGGGGAGTCACGCAGCCGCCCTACGGCATCACGTGGGGCACGACCGGACGGCTCATCTACTCCGCTGACCGCGTCCTGTGGCAGGTGCCGGCCGGCGGCGGGACGGCTGAGCAGATCACGAAGACAACCCCTGAGGAGCCCAACCACATCCTCCCTCATCTCCTGCCAGGGGACACAACGGTCCTGTACACGGTTCGGAAGAACCAGTCCCACTGGGGGGAAGACCAACTGGTGGCGCAATCGCTCGTGACGGGCGAGCGTAAACAGATGATCCGCGATGCGAGCGATGCCCGGTATGTCGCATCCGGGCACCTGGTGTTCCTGCGGCGGGGCGTGCTCCAGGCGGTGCCGTTCGACCTGAACCGTGTTGCAGTTGCCGGCAGTCCGGTCGGCGTTCTGAATCGCGTGGCACAGGCCGTCTACTCATGGGCGACTCAGGACATGACTGGTGCAGGGCAATTCAGCGTCGCCTCGACGGGGACGCTTGCGTACATCTCCGGGGACATTGCGCAGCCAGACCCGAAGAAGTCCATCGTCGAACTCGACCGGAAGGGACAGGTGACGACAACGCCTGCTCCGCCACGCCTCTATGCCGGCTACGTCCGAGTTGCGCCGGACGGAAGCCGCTTCGCCATCGTCGCCAGGTCCTCGAGCGAAGATCTGGGACTCTGGATCTACGACACGGTGCGCCACACGCTGTCGAGACACCCGGCGAGCGGGGAGATTCAGTACTGGGCCGTCTGGTCGCCAGACGGGCAGCGACTGGCTGCCGGACGACGGCGAGACGGACGGGGAGAACTGTTCTGGCAGAACGCCGACGGGAGCGGCTCCGAGCATGTGCTCGTCAGTTCGGACGCTCTTCTCATGCCCGCGTCCTGGTCTCCAGACGGCAGGCACCTCGTATACTCGGTGGATGAGCAGGATATCTGGATCGTCGATCCGGACGACCCGAACCCGACACCCCGAGCGCTGATC
>JAPKZP010000090.1 GCA_026393735.1 Acidobacteriota bacterium | reverse complement strand
ATCTTGATCCCGGCGGGGCCCTCGATCACCTCGTCCCCAAGCCGTGCTTCCTTCTCCCAGCTGAACGTATAGCTCAGCCCCGAGCACCCGCCGCCCTTGATGCCCACCCGGAGCCCACCCTCGGTGAGTCCCTGCTTGGCCATCAGCTTCTGGATGTGCGTCGAGGCCTTGTCTGTGACTGCGATCATGGCTACTGCCCTGCCTGTTGTTTCTTCTTGTAGTCCGCGATCGCCGCCTTGATCGCGTCCTCCGCCAGCACCGAACAATGAATCTTCACCGGCGGCAGCGCCAGCTCGGCGACGATGTCCGTGTTCTTGATGGCCAGCGCCTGGTCCACCGTCTTGCCCTTGAGCCATTCCGTCGCCAGGCTGGAGCTGGCGATCGCCGACCCGCAGCCGAACGTCTTGAACTTGGCTTCGTCGATGACCCCGGTCTCCGGGTTCACCTTCACCTGCAGCTTCATGACGTCGCCGCATTCCGGCGCGCCCACGAGTCCCGTGCCCACGGTCGGATCTTGCTTGGGCAGCGATCCCACGTTGCGCGGGTTGTTGAAGTGATCCACGACCTTCTCTGAATACGCCATCGTCTTATCTCCGCCACATCGTCTGGATCCGGCCGAAGCCGGATCCCACGACAGCCACTCTGCCAGGCAACCTGCGATCGTCCCCGACGCTGCGATTTCAGAACCCGTTCTCGCGAACGGCAGGGGACCGCATCAGGCAGGTTCTGAAACCGGTCCAGTTAGTGCGCGGACCACTGCATCTTCGACAGGTCCACGCCGTCCTTCACCATCTCGTACAGCGGCGACATCTCGCGCAGCTTGCTGACCACGCTGACGAGCTTGTCGGCGACGTAGTCCACTTCTTCCTCGGTGTTGAACCGGCCGAGGCCGAAGCGAATCGACGAATGCGCCAGTTCGTCGCCGGCGCCCAGCGCCTTCAGCACGTAGGACGGCTCGAGGCTGGCCGACGTGCAGGCGGAGCCCGACGACACCGCGACGTCGTTGATGCCCATCAGCAAGGACTCACCTTCGACATACGCGAAGCTGATGTTCAGATTGCCGGGCAGCCGATGGTCCATGGAGCCGTTGATGTAGAGCTCGTCGAGCCTCTCGTGCAGCTTGCGGTTCAGCCGGTCGCGCAGCGCCTGCATGCGAACGCTTTCCGCGGCCATCTCGAGCCGGCAGATCTCCGCGGCCTTGCCGAACCCGACAATGCCCGGGACGTTGAGCGTCCCGGAGCGCATGCCGCGCTCGTGCCCGCCGCCCTCGATGATAGGCGTGAGCAGCACGCGCGGGTTGCGGCGCCGCACGTAGAGCGCGCCGATGCCCTTCGGGCCGTACATCTTGTGGGCCGTGATCGACGCCATGTGCACGTTCAGGGCGTTCACGTCGAAGGGCACCTTGCCGACCGCCTGGACGGCGTCGGTGTGGAAGAGCACGCCCTTCTCTTTTGCGATCGCGCCGATCTCCGCGATGGGCTGCAGCACGCCAATCTCGTTATTGGCCGTCATGATCGTGATGAGCACCGTCTTCTCGGTGATCGCCGCCCGCAGCTGACCGAGGTCGACCAGGCCGTCCTTCTTCACCGGCAGGTACGTCACCCGGAAGCCTTCCTTCTCGAGGCGCTTGCAGGTGTCGATGACCGCCTTGTGCTCGGTCACGGCCGTGATGATGTGATCGCCCTTCTCGCGGTACATGTAAGCCGCGCCGCGGATCGCGAGATTGTCGGACTCGGTGGCGCCGCTCGTGAAGACGATTTCCTTGGGGCTCGCGCCAATCAGGTCGGCAATCTGCTTGCGCGCCTGCTCGACCGCTTCTTCCGCTTCCCAGCCGTACTTGTGATTGCGGCTGGCCGCATTGCCGAAACGCTCGGTGAAATACGGCAGCATCGCCTCGAGCACCCTGGGGTCTACGGGGCTCGTCGCGTGGTTATCGAAATAGATCGGAAACTTCAGCATGAACGCCTCGCCTACACTCGACCGTGAACTGCCACCAGTTGCGCCGACCGCACGGCATTGACTGCGTCGTTGTCGTTCGCCAGCTCCGACACCGTCGTCCGGGACAGCGCCGAAACGATGAGCTCGCGGATGCGCCAGAGCGGGTCGCGCACGTTGCACTTGGCGAACTGCCCGCAGCGGTCGGCATGCGCCGAGCATGCGGTGACCGAGACCGGGCCGTCAATCGCCTGGATGACGTCGGCCACCGTGATGCCGGTTGCCGCGCGCGAGAGCTGGTAGCCGCCGCGGGTGCCCTGCTGCGACGTCAGCAGGCCGCGCCGGGTCAGACGCTGGAGCACCTTGGCCATCAGCTCGGTCGGGATGTCGTAGCTTTCCGCGATTTCGCGGGCGCTGGACGATCCCGGCTTGAGGGCCAGATGGGCCATGGCGATGAGGGCGTAGTCCGCTTTCTTTGACAGCCTGAGCATGTGGCCCCTATGTGCGACCCCGACAGTCCTAGATTACCGCCTAATACAGGACCAGTCAAGTCGGAGATGAAAGGACCGGCTCCAGCAGGGCGAGACGAGGCGCGGCGCGGCTTCGGCGCCCTTCGACTTCTTCCAGAGGTCTTGGCGGTTTCGAGGAAAGCGGGGTCTGTACCCTTTTCGGTTTCCTGCAACCGTGGCCGCGGGGCCGTCAGTACCGCGCCACCGTCGGGTCGATGCGCAGCGCCCAGCGATCGATACCGCCCTGGAGATTGCGGGCGTGGCTGAATCCGTTGTGCCGCAGGAAGGCCGTGACGTTCGCGCTGCGGATGCCGTGATGGCAATAGACGACGATCTCGCCGTCCGGGTCGAGTTCCTGTTGACGGGCCGCGAGTTCACCCATGGGGATGAGGAGGGCGCCGGGTAGGGCGACGATCTGGTGTTCGACGTACTCCCGGACATCCAGGAGCAACGGCTGCTCGCCGCGGTCCATCCTCGCTTTCAGGTCGTCGACGCTGATGTTGAAGTCGAGGTCGCCGTTCACGGTGGGGGGCTCGTGAGCCTGCGGCGTGCGGCCGCAGAACGCGTCGTAGTCGATGAGGGCGCGCACGGTCGGGTGCGTGCCGCACACGGGACACTCCGGATCCTTCCTGAGCTTCAGCTCGCGGAACGTCATCCGCAGAGCGTCGTAGACCACGAGCCGCCCGGCGAGCGTCTCGCCCAGTCCCATGATGAGCTTGAGCGTCTCGGTGGCCTGGATGGTGCCCACGAGGCCCGGCAGCACGCCGAACACGCCGGCCTCGGCGCACGACGGCACGAGGCCCGGCGGCGGAGGATCCGGGAACAGGCACCGGTAGCACGGGCCATCCTTCGTGGCAAAGACCGACGCCTGGCCTTCGAACCGGAAGATCGCGCCGTACGCGTTGGGCCTTCCCGTGAGCACGCACGCGTCGTTCACCAGGTACCGCGTCGGGAAGTTGTCCGCGCCGTCCACAACGACGTCGTAGCGGGCGACGAGGTCGAGGGCGTTGGCGGACGTGAGCGTCGTGTGGTGCAGCTCGATTACGACGTTCGGGTTGAGCGCGGTCAGCCGGTCCCTCGCCGACTCGACCTTGGGACGCCCTACGTCAGCGGTCGCGTGCAGGATCTGGCGCTGCAGGTTGCTGGAGTCGACGGTGTCGAAATCCACGAGGCCCAGCGTGCCGACGCCTGCGGCCGCGAGATACATCGTGACGGGCGACCCGAGGCCGCCGGCGCCCACGCACAGCACGCGCGCGGCCTTCAGGCGGCGCTGCCCGTCCACCCCGACGTCGGGGAGCACGAGGTGGCGCCCGTAGCGTGTCAGTTCCTCGCGCGTCAGTTCTGGCAGTGTCATGGATGGCCTCGCGCGCTTCAATCCTGTCAGAAGCCGGAAGCCCGAATCAAGAATCGGGTACACTTGGCCCCTCGGGCGAAGGCCGCCGGGGCTGTCTGGAGGATGCCATGAAGATTCCTCGTTTTGCCATGGAACGGATGCAGTCCACCTACGAGAACCTGGTGGACTACAACCTGTCGGAGAGCGGCGTCCACCCGATGCGGGTCGAGGAACTGATCCAGGACCCGGCGGATCGCGCCGGCGTGCTGAGCCAGGAACTGGTCTATCCCCAGTCGAACGGCACCGTTGCGCTGCGCGAACTCGTCGCCGCAATGTATCCGGGCGCGACGGCGGACCACGTGGAAGTGACGAACGGCGGGTCCGAAGCGAACTTCGTCACCATGTGGCACCTGGTCGAGCAGGGCGACGAAGTGGTGGCCATGGTGCCCAACTACGGCCAGACACTGGGCCTCGCCGAGGGGTTCGGCGCTGTGCTGCGCCCGTGGCCGCTTCGACTGTCGGCCGACGGCCGGCGCTGGTCGGCGGACCTGGATCACCTGCACTCGATGGTCTCGGACAAGACGCGCCTCATCATCATCTGCAACCCGAACAACCCGACGGGCGCCCGGATCACGGCGGCCGATCTCGATGGCATCTGCCGGATCGCAGGCCGCGTCGGCGCCTGGGTGCTGTCCGACGAGATCTACCGCGGCGCGGAATACGACGGGGTCGAAACGCCCACGGTGTGGGGCCGCTACGAGCGGGCGATCATCACGAGCGGGCTGTCGAAGGCCTACGGTCTGCCAGGCCTGCGCATCGGCTGGATCGTGGGCGCCCCGGACGTCGTGGCCACGACATGGGCGTACCACGATTACACGACGATCGGCCCCGGCACGCTGAGCGATCGGTTCGCGCGCATCGCGCTGCAGCCGGCCATGCGCGAGAAGATCCTCGCCCGCACGCGCGGCATCCTGCACACGAACCTCCCGGTCATCACCGACTGGCTGGGCGCCCACCGAGAGCGCTTCAGCTACGCCATGCCCGAGGCGGGCGCGATCGTGTACACCCGGTATCATGACGCCATCAACTCGACCGTGCTGGTGGATCGCCTTCGCGTTCAGAAGAGCGTGCTGATCGTTCCGGGCGATCATTTCGGCATGGACGGCTACCTCCGCATCGGCTTCGGCAGCGAGACGCGGTACCTGCGGGACGGCCTGGATCGCCTCGCCGACCTGCTGCGGAACCTTCGCGGCTGATGCCAAGAGACGTCTCCCGCCGAGAAACCTCTCCCGGAGAGGTTTCTCGGAAGAGGCGGCAGAAACCTCTCCGGGAGAGGTTTCTCGGCGGCACGATCGCGTGATGGACGTCATGGAAGTCTGTGGGACTGGTCATGGTGTACCTCGACCTGCTGCTCGTCGGGTTCGGTAACGTCGGCCGGCAGTTCGCGCGGCTGCTGCAGGAGAAGTCCGTACAGTTGCGGCGTGACTACGGCCTGAGCTGGCGCGTGGTGGGCATCGCCACGAAACGTCATGGCTCCGCTTTCGACGCGCGCGGGCTCGACATCGTCAAGGCGCTGAGGCTGGCTGAGGCGGGCACGTCGCTCGACGTCCTCACCGGTGCCGAGAGCGAACGCCTGCTGCCGGCCGATGCCAGCGGCCTCGACCTCATCAAGTACGCGACGTCCGAGTCGAAGCTCCGGCGCCTGCAGCACCTGGTGCTCGTCGAGACCACGCTGCTCGACATCCAACGCGGCCAGCCCGCCGTCGATCATGTCATCACGGCTCTGCGGGGCGGCGCCCACGTGGTCACGGCCAATAAGGGCCCGGTCGCGTTCGCGCACCGCGAGATTCGGTCCGTCGCCGAACTCGCGCACCGCGAGTTCCTCTTCGAAGGCGCCGTGATGGATGGCATCCCGGTGTTCAACCTCGTGCGCGAGACGCTGCCCGTCGCCGACATCACGGGTTTCCGCGGCGTGGTGAATGCCACCACCAACTACATCCTGACGGCGATGGAAGCGGGGCGGACGTTCGCCGAGGCGCTGGCCGAAATGCAGGGGGCCGGCATCGCCGAGGCCGATCCTTCGTTCGACGTCGACGGGTGGGATGCGGCGGCCAAGACGGCGGCGTTGATGAACGTGCTGATGCACGGGTCGGCCACGCCGCGCACGATCGCGCGGACCGGTATCCGGGAGATCACGCGCGACCGCGTGGAGGACGCGATGGCGCGCGGCAAGCGGATCCGGCTCGTGGCGGCCGCGGAGCGCGGAGACGGACACCCCGTCGGCCACGTGGCGCCCGAAGAGCTCGACGCCGACGATCCGCTCGCACACCTCACGGGCATGCAGAACCTGCTCATCCTCCAGACCGACGTGCTCGGGTCGATAGGCATCCATCAGCTCGATGGCGGCCTCACGCAGACGGCCTATGCGCTCGTGTCGGACCTGGCGGCGATTGCCAGGCGTGTGGGGAGGGATTCTTCCTGACGATGCGCCCGCTCGACGGCCTCACCGTGCTCGACCTGACGCGCGTGCTCTCCGGCCCGTACTGCACGATGCAGCTCGCCGACATGGGTGCCCGCGTGATCAAGATCGAGCGCCCGGGATCCGGCGACGACACGCGCGCCTGGGGCCCGCCATTCGTCGCGGGCGAAAGCTCGTACTTCCTCAGCATCAACCGCAACAAGGAGAGCGTCGCGCTCGACTTCAAGCACCCGGACGGGCGGGCCGTCCTCGATGGCCTGATCGGAAGGGCCGACGTGCTCGTGGAGAACTTCCACCCCGGCACCCTCGACGCCATGGGCCTCGGCTATCAGCACCTCGCGCCGAGCCACCCGCGCCTCGTTTACTGCTCGATCTCCGGCTTCGGCGCCACCGGTCCCATGCGCGACCGCCCCGGCTACGACGCCGTGGTCCAGGCCGAGGGCGGGCTCATGAGCCTGACCGGTCCGGGCGGCGGCGATCCCTACCGCCTTGGCGTGGCCATCGCGGACATCGTCGCGGGGATGTTCGCCGCACAGGGCCTCGCGCTCGCCCTGCTGGTGCGCGAACGGACAGGCAGTGGTCAGAACGTGGACATCAGCATGCTCGATTCCGTGGCGTCGGTGCTCACGTACCAGGCGGGCATCTACTTCACCACCGGTACCACGCCGACGCGCATGGGTAACCGCCATCCGAGCATCGCACCGTACGACACCGTGGCCACCGCGGACGGCTCGCTCGTGCTGGCCATCGGGAACGACCAGCAGTGGCGTGCGTTCTGCGCACATACGGATCTCGATGCGCTCGCGGACGACGTGCGGTTCGCCACCAATGCCGCGCGCGTGGGACACTATGACGAGCTTCGGCCGCAGATCGCGGCCGTCCTGGCGACGAGGACACGGCAGGTGTGGATCGACCGATTCGTCCCTGCCGGTGTGCCGTGCGCGGCCGTGCGCGGCCTCGACGAGGTGCTCACGGACCCGCAGTTGGTGGCCCGCGAGATGATCGCGTCGGTCCAGCACCCGACGGCCGGTCTGCTGAAGGTGCTCGGCCTGCCGGTCAAGATGTCGGAGACGCCTGGCGCCGTGCGCACGCCGCCACCGCGGCTGGGCGAGCACACAGCCGCCGTGCTGCAAGAACTGCTGAAGCTGTCGCCGGAAGACGTCCACCGCCTCTTGCGCGACGCGGTGATCGCGCAGGCGACGCCGTGACTCGCCGCTCGGATCGGAGTTGAACACCATGCCGCTCGAGATTGCCCAGATCCGCCGCCGCGTTCAGATGCGCCTTGCTGACGTGAAACGTGTCGCCGCCGGGCGCCGGGAACAGGTGGCGGCGGCAGAGCGCGCCTACATGGTGTTCCTGCCGGACGTAGCCGTCCCGACGGTCTCCGCGGTGGCGCAAAGCCTGTCCGCCGAGGGCTATCCCTATCGCGTGACCACGCCGGGCGGCGCGGTCCGGATGACATCCGAACGATCGAGCCGCACGTACGTCGAGATCCGCCTCGATACGACCGGCCCCTTGCCGCAGATCATCGCGGAGATCGGCCGCGAGCGCGGCAGCCGTGTGCTGTCCGATGATCAGGTGATCGGCGAAGGCCTGCCGGTCGACGAGATTACCGACGAGCACGTCCTTGACGTGCTGGTCGATGCCATCGGGGAACTGCTCTAGCCCCGGATCACGCAGGGCTCAAGCCCTCCGCCACACCGGCAATTGACGGCGACCCACGCGAACTCCGGACTTGGCACGCAGCCCGGGCGACGTGCCTCACAGAGGATCAACTCAGCTGGTTGACGGGGATCAGGCCAGGCGTTCGACAAACGAGGTGTCGATGCCCTCTCGGCGCAGTTGCTCGAGGAAGGCCACGCGGTCGTAGGCTTTGCGGTAGGCTTCGCGCGCTTCGATGGCGCCGCTCTGCACGAACGCCAGCAGGGCGTCGTTCATCGGCACCATCCCGTACTTCCGTCCGGAGTCGATCGCGAGCGGCAGCTGGGCGATCTTGCCCTCGGCGATGAGCGCCGCCACCGACGGCGTGTTGAACAGCAGCTCACGGGCGGCCACGCGGCCGCCGCCGGCCTTGCGCAGGAGCACCTGCGCCACGGCGCCGCGCAGCGCCTCCGACAGCGCCAGCGCCACCTGTGTCTGGCGCTCGTACGACGAGGTGTCGATCAACCGCGCGATCGCCGCCGTGGTCGTGTGCGCCGTGACCGAACCAATCACGAGGTGGCCGGAGTCCGCCGCATCGAGGGCGAGGCCGACCAGATCCGGCGTCTTCAGGTCGTCGACGACGAGGACGTCCGGGTTCTCGCGCAGGGCCGCGCGCACGCCGGTCAGCATGACGTCGGGGTCGCCTCGCACCTCTCGCTGGCTCACCATCGCCTTGCGATTCTCGTGGACGAACTTGATCTCCGTCTCGAGGCTGATCAGGTAGTCGGATCGCGTCCGGTTGATCAGGTCCACGAAGGCCGAGATGAGCGTCGACTTTCCGCTCAGCCGCGGTCCCGCCACGAGGATCAGGCCTTCGCGCTCGCCGCACAATGCCTGGATATCGCGCGACAACCCGAGCTGATCGGCCGAGATGAGGCGCGTCGGGATCAGCCTGAACACCGCGCCCGGCCCGCGCTGATCCCGGAAGCTCAGACAGCGGACGCGCCCGACGTCGGGCAGATCGCACAGCCACTCGGCGCTCGACCCGCCTCTGAGCGCCTCGCGGCTGCCACTGGGCGCCATCTCGAGGATCAACGCCTCGACCTCCGCCGTGCCGAGCGGTTGCTCGCTCTCGAGCGGCAGGATTTCGTCGTCGATCCGGATCGACGGCCGCGACTCGGCAATCAGGTAGAGCGACGACGCGCCGCGGGCGGAAGCCGTGCGGAGCAGGCGTCCAATCCCGAGATGCTTCGGCGACGGCGTGGCGGTGTTGCGCGGGCCTTCTGTCCGAATCGGGCTGCGGGCGAGCGGCAGCACGTTGGCTGACAGGGGATCGCGTCCAGCCGGCGTCCGACGACCGGCGGTGGCGGACGTGGACAGGTCGGCCTCGGGCGCGGGCGGCGCCGCAATGTCCTGAGCGGCGGGCTGGGGAATCTGGGGGTGGCTCGGCGCCATGCGCGGCCGGTGCGAAGGCTGGTCCTGGGCCGGCGGCGCATCCACGGGCGGGGCCGGGGCCTGGACGTGCCCGGTTGCCATGCCCCGCTGGCGGCGCAACTCGATCCAGATGTCGTCGCCACCTCTGGCCGCGACCAGCAGGAAGCGGTCGCCAGGAGCTTCCGGCAGCAGAATCTCCCGCTCGACGGCGCCGACGTCCAAGAGCGTCCGCCGATCTTCCGCCGACAGGAGATCGTCGAGAACGCTGCTCATCGCATCGACGCTCAGGGGACGTTCGGAGAGGTTGGCGGGGCCCGATGGAGACAACACGTACGGACGCTCGCCCACATGCATGACGAGCCCGTCTCCATTCGATCGGAGGACCGCGGCGATGAGTGATTCAATCGGCGACACGTATTTTCCTGGCCCGGCCGGCCTTCTCCCCCGGTCTTTCGGCCGAAACGCAAGTCACCATTAGGATTCGCGCCGCGGAAGCGTCCCGACCGCGTAGATTCGCACCATCTCGACCACCTTGACGCCCTTGGTCTGGTACGGCGCCACGACGCGTTCCGTCCGCAGGTACTGCAGCATGCCGTCGTCTTCGTAGTCCGGCGGGCCGATGCCGTCAATGGTCGAAAGCTGTTGCGAGAGCCCAGCCAGTGTCATCAGCGGCCGGGCCCGGGGGGTCTTCCACGGGAGCGTGAACCGCCTGGTCTCAGCCGGCAACGCGGTCCGGAAGCGAATGTAGATCTCGTTGCTGATGAAGGCGAATCCGGCGTCGGCGCGGCTTGCCGGTGCGTCCTCGACGCGCACGAATTCCGCCGCCTCGACACCCTGGAGCGCTGCGATCAGCAGGCTGGTGAACGCGCCTTCCTCGGTCCAGCCCGTCACGTCGATCTGCATGTGCCCATGCTATCCGGATTGCGGCCGGCAGGAACGGCACCTCGATCCGGCCGTGCCAGCCAGCGGCTTCCCACTTACAAGGATACCCGTGCGCAACGCCCTGACACTCGGTCCGGCGTGTCTCCTCGCGCGGCCGGCGGTCACGGCCGGCGCGGCGAAAGCCACGTCAGCGTCTCCAGGAACTCAGGATCGTGACCAGGTCGGACGGCTGATCAATGTGCAGGTCGTCGTCTCGAAGCGTCGCCGGATCGACACGGATGAACCCGAAGCCGTAGCGGGCGACGCAGAGGCGCACGCCGGTGGCACGGGCGGTCTGCAGATCGACATCCGAGTCGCCGATGAGAAGCGTGCGCTCGGGCGACGCGCCGTTGCGCGCCATGATCCAGCGCAACCCGTCCGGGGACGGCTTGCGGGTCAGGTCGCCATCACCGAACACCTGGTGCGGGAAGAACCCGTCGATCCCCGTATGCGCGAGGATGCGGCGCGCGGACTCCTCGGGCTTGTTGGTGAGCAGCGCCAGCACGTGCGTGTCGGCGAGGGCGTGCAGCGTGTCGAGCATCCCGGGGTAGGGCCGCGTGTTGTCGAACATGCGGCGGTCGTAGAACTCGAGGAAGCGGGCCAGGGCCCCCGGCGGCGCCGGGTCGTGACCGGCACGCGCCATGACCCGCTCAACGAGCACGGCGGCGCCGTCGCCGACCATGCGTGCGACGGCCTCGTCATCGAGACGGCGTCCGCCGTAGGCTTCGGACACGTCCGATGCGGCTTCCGCCAGGTCGTGGATCGAGTCCACCAGGGTACCGTCGAGGTCGAAGACGAGCAACACGGCCGCGAGATCCCCTATTCGCCGTCGTAGGTCGCAAACGACGTCGGGGTTTCCCAGACGCGCACGGCTTCGACGGGCAATCCCAGGGACTTCGCGTGGTCGAAGATGACCTTGGCGATGTGTTCGACGGTCGGGTTCGCGTCCACGAGGAAGAGCGGTTCGTTCAACGCCTGAAGCGGTTTCACGAGCGGGTCGTCGCGCCGCAGGATCATCTTGTGGTCGATCTGTTCGTCGATCCACGTCTTGACGAGACGCTTGATGTCGCTGAAGTCGCAGACCATGCAGCGATGGTCCAGTTCCCCGCTTCGGACTTCGATCTCGGCGACGGCGTTGTGGCCATGCGGATGCTTGCAGATCCCGTCGTAGTCGAGCAACCGGTGTCCGTAACAGAAATCGATGCGTTTGGTCACAGAGTACATGAGGTTATTCTACTGCCGATGACCAAGCCCGCTGAAACCGTCGCCGTGCTCTGCTCGGGGGGCCTCGACAGCGTGGTGCTCGTCGCGCACCTGGCGCAGGAGTCGCCCGTCCAGCCCATCTACGTCTCGGTCGGCCTCGCGTGGGAATCCACCGAGCGGGCCGCGCTTGCGCAACTCGCCGCGACGCCCGCATTCGGCGGCCAGGTCTCTCCGCTGATCGTCCTCACCATGACCATGACGGACGTGTATCCTGCGTCGCATTGGGCTGTGCGAGGCACGCCGCCGGCCTACGACACGCCCGACGAGGACGTGTACCTGGCGGGACGGAACATCACCCTGCTGTCGAAGGCCGCCGTCCTGTGCGCGTCCGCCGGCATCCACCGTATTGCCATCGGCCCGCTGGCGGGCAACCCCTTCCCGGATGCGACGCCGGCGTTCTTCGCGGCCATGGGCCGTGCGCTTTCGCTCGGCCTCGGTCACGCGATCGAGGTCGTGGCGCCGTTCGCGTCGATGCACAAGGCTGATGTCGTGAAGCGCGGGGCCGAACTGGGGGTGCCGCTCGAGCGGTCGATGTCGTGCATGAACCCGGCCGGAGGCGTCCACTGCGGGCTCTGCAGCAAGTGCCGCGAGCGGCGCGACGCATTCGTCGAAGCCGGCATACCCGACCCGACGACCTACGGCGCGCCGTCACCGCGCGGGTCCGCGACTACCAGGTCTTGACCGTAATCGAGCCGCTGCCGGATCGCAGCCGCAGCGGGTTGCCGCCCGCGCCGAGTTTACCGCGCGCCGCGTGCCGGCTGTCAGGATCGTCGCGATTCGCGGGTGCCGACACGTCGTGCGTCAGTTTGTCCACCTCCACGTGTCCGTCGGCAGCCAACGCATCGACGTCGGCGCTGAATCCTTCCGGGAGTTCCAGCCGGATGCTGCCGTCGCCGGTGGTCACGCTCCATTCGGAGTCCATCGAACTGCCCTTGCGCGCGGTCAGTTCAATCGATCCGTCGTGTGTCTCGACCTGCAACCCTCCGCGAATCACACCGTCGAGTCCGATGGAGCCGTCGCCCGTCGAGATCTTCGCCCGTCCGTCAGCCTCTCGCACGCGCACCGACCCGTCGCCCGTGCGGACGACGAGGTCGCCCTTCACTTCATCGACGCTCACGCTGCCGTCCTCGGTATCGAGATCCACCTTGCCGGTCACGCGCTGGACCTTGATCGAGCCGTCGCCGCTTCGTGCCGTGACCGTCGTCTGGATCGGAACCGAGACCACCAGGCTGGCGCCGGGCGACCGCCGGAAGCCTGTTGTCACCATCGGGGACGGCTTGGGCACGTCGACCGTGATCGAATTGCCGGCCTGGGAGGTCTTCACCTGGATCTTGTCCACGGCCGCCTGGTCTGATCCGCGTTTCTCGACCGTGACCTGGACCTCGCTGCGGTCCCAGCCCCGCACCTCGATCGAGCCGTCGAAGGTGGTCAGCATCACCTGCGCCGGGCCGGTCACGGTGAACTTCTTCTCCTCGCGCACGCTGTATTCCGCCGCGCCCACCGTGATGTCGCACGCGGCGACCGACGCCGCGAACGCGGCCAGGATGGCCGCCTGCATGAGTGCTGCCGGGGTCGTCTTGCGCATACACTGCCCTCCGTGGGAATTGGACGAAGCGGGGCGGCCGGAAGTTCAGAGGCAGATCACGGAATTGCGGCCTTGACACCGCCTCGGCCGCGGAGCGAAGGTAGCGCACATGAACATCGTGGAACCGAAAGGATGGGAGATGATCGTCACCTCCGGACTCGGCGTCGTCCTGGTCGTCGCTGTGATCGTGCTCGTGATCCTCTGGAGCAAGGGACGGCCATTCGCCCAGGGCGAGGTGTTCCGTGCGAGCCGCTTCAGCACGGGCAACCACATCCTGCCGACGCAGGTGCTGGTGACGCCAACCAACGTCGTGCACTTCACGCCTCAGTGGTTCGGCCGGTACGAGCATTCGATTCACATGGCGCACATCGCCTCGGTCGGCATCGACACGCACATCATCTTCTCCGACGTCCTCGTCGAGACGACCGGCGGCGCCTCGCCCATCCACTGCAAGGGCCACTACAAGTCCGACGCGGTGCGCATGAAAGAATTGATCGAACGGTTT
>JAPKZP010000780.1 GCA_026393735.1 Acidobacteriota bacterium | reverse complement strand
TTTCATGTCCTCCCACACGTCGCGCTTGCGCTCGGGGCTGCGCAGGAGGAAGGCCGGGTGGAACGTGGGAATCAGGTGGGCGTCCCCATAGCGGAACGTGCGTCCCCGAAGCCGCGAAATCGGCTCTCTGGTCCGCAGCAGCGTCTGGGCGGCGAACGTCCCGAGGGCGACGATGACCTTCGGCTTGATGACCTGCACCTGGCGGAACACGAACGGCTCGCAACTCGCGACTTCATCGGGCTCGGGGTTGCGGTTCTCGGGAGGGCGGCACTTGATGACATTCGCGATGTACACGTCCTCGCGCTTGAGCGCGATCGCCTCGATGATCTTCGTCAGCAACTGGCCGGCGCGCCCGACGAAGGGAATGCCCTGCACGTCTTCGTCGTGGCCAGGGGCCTCGCCGATGAACATCAGTTCGGCCGACGGATTCCCCACGCCGAAGACAATCTGGCGCCGGCCCAGCGTGTGGAGCTTGCAGCGCGTGCAGTCGCCCAAGTCGTCGCGAATCCCGGGCAACGTTTCACCCGGGTCGGACGGGCATGCCGGCCGAAGGTCGATGTCCTCGATCATCGCGTCGCCGGCGTTCGCCTCGGCGTCTGCATCGACGGGTCCGCCCACCAGCAGGCGCGGTCGGCCGTCTGCTCTCGTGCGCCAGGCAGGATCGCGGCTGACACCCTCCACGCCCATGTCACGGTAGAGGCGCAGATGTTCCGCAAGCTGCTGCCGGGTGTTCGCGTCGCTCATGCCGTCGCCTCAGGACTGCCGGGGGTGGGCCCCTGCGCGGGGATGGGGCGGCCATCCAGCAGGGCTTCGACGGCGTCGAGGAGGGCCTGCGCCACCAGGGCCTTGGACTGCAACGGCAGCGCCTGTTCCCAGTCCGGCCCGACCAGCGTCACGACGTTGGTATCGACGTCAAATCCGGCGCCAGGCTGCAGCACGTCGTTGGCCGCGATGATGTCCGCATGCTTGCCGACGAGTTTGCGCCGCGCGCGCGCCAGCAGATCCGTGGTCTCGGCCGCGAAACCCACCAGCACCGGCCGCCCGCTGCTCCGCTCTCGTCGCCACGTCCCGACGGCCGCCAGGATGTCCGGGGTCTTCGTCAGCGTGAGCGTCAGCGTCTCACCCGTCTTCGTGATCTTCTGGCTCTCGCGCACGCCCGGCGCGTAGTCGGCCACAGCCGCAGCCATCACGACCACGTCCGTCTCCGCGACGCGCGTCATGACGGCGTCACGCATCTCGGTGGCGCTCCGCACGACCACCAGCTCCCCCACACGTGGCGGCTGCACGCCCGTCGGCCCCGCGACGAGCGTCACGGTGGCGCCTCTTCGAGTGGCTTCAGCCGCAATCGCGAACCCCATCCGGCCACTCGATCGGTTGCCGACGAAGCGCACGGGATCGATGTCTTCGAGCGTGGGTCCCGCCGTCACGAGCACACGCCGCCCCTCGAGCGTCCGCCGTCCTGCCACGATGCGATCGGCCGCCTCGACGATCTCGTCCGGCTCCGCGAGCCGGCCCTTCCCGGCCCAGCCGCAGGCCAGGTAGCCGGCGCCCGGCTCGAGGGTCTGCACGCCGCGCTCGCGCAGCACCTTGAGGTTCTGCTGCACGGCGGGATGCTCCAGCATGTGGGTG
>JAPKZP010000816.1 GCA_026393735.1 Acidobacteriota bacterium | reverse complement strand
CCGGGCAAGTCAGAGACGCGGCGTTCGATCGACTCACGTGATCGCAAGCCACAATCACGCGCGACTCCCGACGAAACCGTCCTGACCGCCCTGCTGTTGGCGGCATGACTGTATGGGCACGAACCGGCTGGTGATGGCCGTGCTGAATGGAGACGTCGACAGCGGGTGGCGCGCGGCGGGATGATCTGACCCGGCACAAACCAGGTGACCCCCCGCGGGTATCGGGCCCTCGGGGGGTCGTGGTGGAGCGAAGGTCCACCGTCGGTGATCGTATGGCTTTGTCCGCTGGACGTCAGCACGTACGCGGCCCGTGGTCGTGAGGTCGACCCGCCCCGGGTGAGCTGCCCGCGTTGCGGCGGCCCGACCGGACCGTGGTCGGGATACCTGCGCCACCTGCGCGACGGCGAGCCGCTGCTCCGCATCTTCGTGCCCCGGGTGCGCTGCCGGCACTGCGGGAGAACGGATGCCCTCCTGCCCTGGTTCGTGAGCCCGTACCGCTGGGACACGGTCGACGTCATCGGGCAGGCCCTGGAGCGCAGCGCGGCCGGCGAGGGCGTGCGTCGGATCGCGGTCGCGCTCGGCCGGCCCGAGACGACCGTCCGGGAGTGGTGCCGGCGCTTCGGAGTGGTGGCCGTCGACCTTGCCCGGGCCCTGCTCGCCGCCGCGGTCGCCGCGGGCTGGTCCGGCTTCGAGCTGCCCGTCGCGCCGGGACCCCGGGCCGTTGCCGCGGTCGCCGCGCTTGCCTCGGCCTGGACCCGTCGTCGGGGTCCGGTCCCTGCCTGGCGCCTGGCGGCCCTCGTCACCGGCGGGGCCTGGCTCGCTCCCAACACGACCTCGCCCTTGGCACCGCAGCCCGCCTCCGCTCTGATGGCCCGGACATCCCGAACCACCCCTGGAGGTGACCCATGGCGCGCGACCCCGCCGAAGCCCTTGCCCTCTGGCGCTACCACCTGATCGCGGAGGCGCTCAACCCCAAGCTCTCTGGCCGCGAGCGCGGCCTCCTGGTCCGGCAGATCGCCGGCGAGCACGCCACACCCGGAGGCGAACCCCGACAGGTGAGCCGCAACAGTCTGCGCGACCGGCCGCGCAGCGCTCACGGCTCGGCGCGGGTGAGTCCAGCCCTCCTCGACGAGGCGATCCGCCTCCGGCTCGAGGTACCGGCCCGGAGTGCTGCCCACATCAGCGAGATCGTCCGCTCGCGCCACGGCGTGCGGATCGCGGAGCGCACGCTCGCCGAGCAGTTCCGGCGGCGGGGCTTCACAAGAGGTGAGCTCCTGCGCGACGGGCGAACCTTCGGGCGCTACGAGGCGGACGCACCCAACGAGCGCTGGATCGGTGACGTGCTGGTGGGTCCCTTCGTGCCCCACCCGCGCGCCCCGGGCTCGGTCCGGGCCCGCCTGTTCGTGCTCGTCGACGACCACAGCCGCCTCCTCGTCGCCGGGCGCTGGGTCGGCAACGAGACCCTGCGGGCCGGCCAGGAGGTGCTCCACGCGGCGATCCTGCGGCGTGGCCTGCCGGAGTCCCTGTACGTCGACAACGGCAGCTCGTACAGCGGTGCCGAGCTCGCCCGGAGTTGCGCGATCCTCGGTATCCGGCTCATCCACAGCCGTCCCTATGCGCCGCAGGGGAGGGGCAAGCAGGAGCGCCTCAACCGGGTCATCCGGGAACGCTTCCTGCTCGAGGCCACCACGGTCGGGATCGGCTCGCTCGACGAGCTCAACGACCGGTTCGCGGCGTGGGTCAGTCGGTACCTCAACGTCCGGGTGCATTCCGAGACCGGCGAGTCTCCGCTGGCGCGATACAGCAAGGTCAAGCGGCGCGACGCCAACCCCGAGCTCCTGCGGACCGCCTTCCTCTGGTCGGCAAGCCGGCGGGTGAGCCGGACCGCGGGGGTCAGTTTCGAGGGCAACGAGTACGAGGTGGACAGCGCGCTCGCGGGCAGGATGGTCGAGCTCCGCTATCGCCCGGAGGACCTGTTCGCGATCGAGGTCTGGCACGCAGCCCACCAGGTCGGCTGGGCCGAGCCACGCCGGATCGCCCGCCATGTCCATCGGCAGGCACCGCCGCCTCCTGCCCCAGTGCCGGCGCCCGCGACCGGGATCGACTATCTCGGGCAGGTCCTCGCCGACCACGAGGCGGAGAGGAGCGGGCCGATCGCCTACCGCGCCGTCCCGGGCGCGCCGGCCGAAGGAGAGCCGTTCTGATGGCCACGACCACGAGCAACGGCCCGCGCCCACCCTGGCAGACCCACTTCGGCTTCACCCGCACCCCGTTCGGCAAGAGCCTCGCGCCGTCCGAGCTGTTCACGCGGGAACCCCACGAGGAGGCCGTGGCCCGGATCCGCCACTGCATCGCCGAGGCAGCCCTCGGCGTGATCACCGGCGAGGTGGGGACCGGCAAGACGGTCGCGGCGCGGGCCGCCCGGGCGTCGCTCGATCCCTCCCGCCATGCCCTCATCTACATCGCCAACCCGGCCTTCGGGACGCGAGGCCTGTATGTGAGCGTCGTGCGGGCCCTGGGTGGGACGCCGCGCTTCCACAAGGCCGAGGTGATGGCCCAGACGTCGGCGCTGCTCGAGGCCGAGGAGGCCGAGCGCCACCGGCGGGTCGTGATCGTCGTGGACGAGGCGCATCTCTTGACCCCCGAGCAGCTCGAGGAGCTGCGCCTGCTGACCAACTCCGACATGGACAGCCGGAGCCCGTTCGCCGGCATTCTCCTCGGGCAGCCCAGCCTGGCTCGCCAGCTCAGGCTCGGGGTCTTCGCTGCGCTCGACCAGCGGATCGCCGTGCGCTACCACATCGGCCCGATGGACATCGGGGACTCGACGGCGTACCTGCGCCACCACCTGGCGCTCGCCGGACGGAGCGACCAGCTCTTCGCCGACGACGCTGTCGTCCGCCTCCACCGCCAGTCCAATGGGATCCCCCGCGCCCTCAACAACGCCGCGGTCGCGGCGCTCATCGCGGCGGCGTCGGACGGCAAGGAGATCGTCGACGACGCCTGCGCCAGGAAGGCCGTCGCCGAGCTCACCCGCGAATAGTGATGGTCAGGCTGCGGCGTCTCCACCGAACGCTGCCGTCATGTCCCCACGCAATCCTGCCCGTTCGTCACCAAATAGCGCGGCCGGCAACACCTGCGACTTCACGCTGACAACCCACACGCGATCTCACTCACCGGATCGATGACACTCGGCCCGGGGCAGAGCCGCACTAGCTCGCTTGTGGCTTCGTCGAGGATTGGCTACGTTACTCCGCTCCTAATTTCGTCCGAGGTCGCCGATCGCATGCGCTCGGACTACCCGCGGATCGCCAAGATCCTCGTGAGGTCCTTGAACCCCGTATCCGTGGCCTTACGCCGATACACGACCTCCTACGACCGCCGCCAGAGCGAGGATCGGGTCATCGACTTGGCAATCGCTCTCGAGGCTTTGTTCACGGACGGAGCCACCGAACTCACTTACCGTCTGTCGGTGAACGGGGCCAACTACGTCGACGTTCCCGGACGATCACGAGCCGAGATCCGCGACTGGCTCAAGGCCGCCTACACGGCTCGCAGCAAGGTCGACCACGGGAGGAGCTCGACCACGACACTCGTCACGAGACTGCTACACGACGACAAGAAGGGAGTCGACGGCCTCGCGGACGATCTG
>JAPKZP010000647.1 GCA_026393735.1 Acidobacteriota bacterium | reverse complement strand
GCCACGCGGCGCCGTTGTTGTAGCTGAGCGGCTCGTAGAGGGCGCTGTCGATCGAGAGCATGCGCGCGCCCCAGTCGGCGCCGACACCAGCCCCGGCGAGATCGTCGAGGGCTCCCGCCACCGCCGGCCGCGAGGCGTCGAACACCCCGCGCCACAACCCGAAGCCCGCCCACACCGTCGGCTCGGCCTGGCCCTTCCCGTCCTTCATGTACGCGAAGTAGATGCGCTTGCCCTCGTCGTCGAGGAATCGCGCGTTCAGGGAGATGCGCGCCTTCGCGGCCGCCGCGTGTGCGGTTGCGGCGAACGGATCGACCGCGATCGCCCCGAGCTCGGCAGCGGCCTCCGCAGCCTCCGTCCACGCGGCGCCGAGGAACACATCCGTCAGCACGTCGCGCCGGCGCAGCGTGCCGGTCTCGACCGCGGCAAGCCCCGCCTTCGTGTTGTCCATCAGGCCGTCGCCGTCCTCGTCGGTGCTCGCGCAGAAATCGTAGGCCTTCCTGATCGACGGCCAGAAGTCGGTCGCGAGCGCGATGTCGCCGCTCGCGCGCACGTAGTCGCGCACGGCGATGATATAGAGCGGCGTCGTGTCTGCGTGGTAGTAGCCGTACGGATAGTCCTCGAACCAGCGGATGAAGCCCGCGCCCTGCGAGAGCTCGTGCATCATCTTGCCGTCGGCGCGCTGCCGCTTCCGGAGGAACTCCAGCGACTGCTTCACCGTCTCGAAATCGCCGTACGCGGTCATCGCCCACGCGTTGATGAAGGCGTCGCCGCCGAAGTACCAGCCGAACCCCGGGCGTTCGCTCGTGCCCGACGGCCCGAGGCCGGCAATCAGCCCGCACCCCAGGTGCGGGTTGCACACGAAGCCCTTGTCGAGCGCCACCTTGCCCCACTCGAACGCCACGTCGAGGCGGTCGTCGGGGCTGTCGATGCTGGTCAGGTCCTCGCGCACCCGCCGATAGTGCTCGAACGACTCCCTGTAGGCGGCCTCCGTCGAGGAGAGGAGCTTCTGATAGGTGGCTTTCGTCGCCTCGAGATTCTCCACGCTGGATGCGATGACAATCGGCACGAGCCCCTTGGCGGCCGTCTCGGGCGTGATCGTGACGGCGAATTGTGACGGCGCGTCCGGCAGGTTGTGCGCCGGCTGTTCGGGCGGATCGACCGCGAACGGCGATCCGACGAGCGCCGACACCTTGCGGCTGCCTTCTCCCGCCACGTACGCCTTGAGCCCGCTGTCCCAATAGCTGTACTGGCCGCCCAGTCCGGCCGGCCACATCGGCTTCAGATCGATCCGGAACTTGACGATGACCGTGAGCGGCTCGGAAGTGGTGACGTCGAGGAGCACCATCGCACCCTGATCGTCGAGGGGGACGAGCCAGGTCGCGTCGACGGTGAACGACGCGTGGGTGTAACGCACGGTGCTGGATTCCGGCCGGACATCGACGTCGGTGGCGAGGCTGGCGCCCGGGATGGGATCGGCGTACGCCGCGACGCCGAACGACAGGCGGAAGTCGTGCAGCACCTTGGTGGGGTAGACCCAGGCCTCGAAGCTGCCGTCCTCGCCGCCCAGCAGCGCCGCCCTGCGCCCCGAGGCCTCCATGTAGCGCCCGGGACGGGCGGGACCACGCAGTGCGATGGGATTCGCCGCGCGCACGAAGCGGGGAATCGCGGCCGGCGCGCCCGGCGGGGCCGGGGACGGCGCCCGCGCGTCGAGCGCCACCGACGCCGGCAAGAGCGCGCCAATCAACAGGACCTGCAGCCTCCGGGTCCGGTGCGAGTGCGTCATGACTGCCGATTGTAGCAACGTGCGCGTGTGTTCAATATCTATTCAAAATATTGACAGAAAAAGCACGGCCGGCGTATCCTCGACTCATGGTTGGCAAGGTGCTGGTCACCGGCGGCACGGGCTACGTGGGCGGGCGGCTCATCGACGCGCTCGAACGGCATGACGCCGACCTCCGCTGCCTGGTCCGACGGCCCGACAGTCTCCGCGGCCGCGTCCAGCCGACGACCGACATCGTCCAGGGCGACGCCCTCGACGCCCCCTCGCTCGCGACGGCCCTTGCAGGCGTGCACACCGCCTTCTACCTGGTGCACTCCATGGGCGCCACCAGCGACTTTGCCGACCTCGACCGCCGCGCGGCCCGCACCTTTGGCGACGCCGCCCGCGAAGCAGGCGTCCGCCGCATCGTCTATCTGGGAGGCCTCGGCGACGCGTCCGACGATCTTTCGGCGCATCTGCGCAGCCGCCACGAGACCGGCGCGGTGCTGCGCGAGAGCGGCGTGCCGGTCATCGAGTTCCGCGCCTCCATCGTGATCGGATCCGGCAGCCTGTCGTTCGAAATGGTGCGCGCGCTGACCGAGCGCCTGCCCGTGATGATCTGCCCGCGCTGGGTGGACATCAAGGCCCAGCCCATTGCCATCGACGACGTCGTGGCGTACCTGGTGGCCTCGCTGGATCTGCCGGACGGGCCCTCCAGGATCTTCGAAATCGGCGGGCCGGACGTGGTCTCCTACGGGGACATCATGCAGGAGTACGCGCGCCAGCGTGGGCTGCGGCGCCTGCTCATCCCGGTGCCGTTCCTCACGCCGCACCTGTCGAGCCTGTGGCTGGGTCTGGTGACGCCGATCTACGCGCGCGTGGGCCGGAAACTCATCAGCAGCATCCGCAACGCGACCGTCGTGCGCAGCGCCGAGGCGCTCACCGTCTTTCCGATCCGGCCGCACGGGTTGCGCGACGCGATTGCCCGCGCGATCGCGGCAGGCGACAGCCCGGCCGGTTCGGCGCGATGGTCGGACGCGCGCTCGGCAGCCCTCGTGACGCCGGCGGTCGCCCTGGCGCCAGGCCCGGTCCTGCGCGACGAACGGACGACGATCGTCGCGGTCAGCCCGGCGTCGGCGTTCGCGCCCATCCGGCGCATCGGCGGCGATCGGGGCTGGTATGCCGGCACCCCGCTCTGGCGCCTTCGCGGCGCGATGGACCTTCTCGCCGGCGGCGTCGGGATGCGGCGCGGCCGCCGCGACCCCGAGTGGCTGCGCGTCGGGGACCCGCTGGATTTCTGGCGCGTCCAGGCCTTCGAAGCCGATCGCCGGCTGCGGCTCGAAGCTGAGATGAAGGTGCCGGGCCGCGCCTGGCTGAGCTTCGACATCGAGCCGCTCGCGCCGCACCAGGTGCGCATCCGTCAGACAGCGAGCTTCCAGCCGTCAGGCGTCCTGGGACGACTGTATTGGTACGCGCTGCTGCCGGTGCATGCCGTGATCTTCTCGGGCATGTTGCGCGGCATCGCCCGTCGCGCGCGTCTGGAAGAGCAGCAGGCACAAGGCCCCGGGTCGCCGGGTTCGACAACGGTCTGACCGTTCGCGTTCCGGCACGCGGCCGCGCCAGATTCGTGCGGGCCGGGGCGACCCGGATCCGTGGCATCATGAGGCGCCAGATGCGCGACCGATCATCCCCCCACACCGCGACCGGCGCCGGCAAGCTGTCGATTGGCGCCCTCGCCCGAGCCACGGGCGTGCCGGTCGAGACGCTGCGCACGTGGGAACAGCGCTACGGCTTTCCCGTCGCCGATCGCCGGCCATCCGGCCACCGTATCTATTCCCCGACCATCGTTCCGCATCTTCGCCGGGTGGCGGACGCGCTCGCGCGCGGCCATCGGGCGGCCGCCGTCGTCCCGGCCAGCGACGCCGAACTGGGTCGGTTGCTGGCCACGACCGCGCCGGACGCGCCGCTTGCGCCCGCGCCGTCCATCCCGTCGTCGGGGTCGCTGGACGATGTGATGGAAGCCGTGATCGCGTTTGACACCGGCCGCGTCACCAGCATGATGCTGGCGGACTGGGGCCGCCTCGGCCCGGTGGAGTTCCTCGAGACTCGTGCCGTGCCGCTCCTCGAGCGCGTCGGCCGCGGCTGGGCCGACGGGCGGCTCGACATCCGCCACGAACACTTCCTGTCGGAGCGGCTGGCCGACATCCTGCGGTCCCTGCGGATGCCGTTCGATGGCCGGGCGACGGGGCCGCTGGCGGTCTGTGCGACGCTGCCCGGCGAGGTCCCCGCCGTCGGCCTGCAGATGGCTGCTCTGATTCTCGCAGCGGCCGGCGTACGCGTGGTGTACCTCGGTACCGAGATCCCTGTGCTCGAACTCGCCACGGCCGCGCGCGACCTCGGCGCACGCATGGTCGCCCTGAGCGTCTCGGCGGCCGCCGACGGACCCACGGTGAAGCGGTTTCTGACACGGCTGCGCCTGTCCCTGCCGCGTCCGGTTACCGTGGTCCTGGGGGGACAGGGCGCGCCGGACCTGCGGGGCGGTTTCACGAAGATGGCCGGCTTCACGGAGCTTGACCGGTGGGCCCGGAGACAGGCCAGCGCGGGGCCTCTCGTGGACGCGACTCAGGGCCTGTGATGGCCGAGCACCTGCACCGCCTTTCGGATCCACGAGTCACCGTTCGGCGCCCGGGCGATCCGGATCCGAACGGCCGCGCGGTCGTCTACTGGATGCAGCGGGCGCAGCGCGGGACGGACAATCCTGCGCTCGACGTGGCCATCGAGGCGGCCAACGCCCTCGGGTTGCCCGTCGTGGTGTTCCTGGGTCTCACGCCGACCTATCCCAACGCCAACCTGCGCCACTACCGGTTCATGGCCGAGGGATTCGCGGACATCGCCGAGGCGCTGCGCGCGCGCCGCCTCGGGTTTATCATCCGGCGGTCTCCCGACCACGATCTCGGGCGCTTCTGCCACGAGGCCGGCGCCGCGCTCGTGGTGGGCGACGAGAACCCGCTGCGCGAACCCGAGCGGTGGCGGGCCGACTACGCGGCGCGACTCCGCGTGCCGTTCTGGACGGTGGACGCCGATGTCGTCGTGCCGACGGCGCTCCTCGGGAAGGAGCAGTACGCGGCGCGCACGATGCGTCCGCGGATCCGGCCGCTCATCACGCGCTTCCTCGAGGCCACGCACGAGCCGCGCGCGCGCGTGGCGTGGACGGCTCCGCCGTCGCTGCGATCCGAACAGCCGGATGCGGCCGCCATCGACGGCCTCGCTGTCGACGCGTCCGTTGCGCCCGTCCCGGGCCTGCACGGCGGCCCTCGGCAGGCCATGAAGGGACTGCAGCGCTTCCTTCGCCAGCGGCTCACGGGGTACGCCACGAACCGGAATCACCCCGAACTCGAGGCGACAAGCCAGCTATCGCCGTACCTGCACTTCGGGCACATCGGGCCGCGCAGCGTGGCGCGGGCCGTGCGTGACGCCGACGCGCCACGCGAGGACCGCGACGCGTTTCTGGAAGAGTTCATCGTGCGCCGGGAACTGGCGACGAACTTCGTGCGCTTCAATCCCCGCTACGATTCGCTCGACGGGTGCGAGCCCTGGGCGCTGCGCACGCTGGCCGCGCACGCGGCGGACGCGAGGCACCCGCGGTACACCGCCGGGCAGCTGGAGCACGCCGAGACGCACGATCCGCTCTGGAACGCCGCGCAGATCCAGATGGTGGAGACCGGCTGGATGCACGGCTACGTGCGGATGTACTGGGCGAAGAAGATCCTCGAATGGACCCGCGCGCCCGGGCAGGCATTCGCCACCGCGGTCGAGCTGAACGATCGCTACGAGCTCGACGGGCGCGATCCCAACGGCTACACGGGGATTGCGTGGGCCATCGGCGGAAAGCACGATCGGGCCTGGGGCCCGGAACGCGAGGTCTACGGCACCGTGCGGTACATGTCGTTCGCGAGCACGTCGCGGAAGTTCGACAGCAAGCGGTACATCCGAAGGATCACCGAGGAGACAGGACGCCATGTCACAGGAGCCTGAGCCCATCCGCGTCGGAATATCGTCGTGCCTGCTCGGCCAGCACGTCCGGTTCGACGGCGGCCACAAGCGCGACCCGTTCCTGGTCGAGACGTTCGGCGTCTTCGTCGAGTGGGTGCCGGTCTGCCCGGAGGTCGAACTGGGGCTCGGCACGCCGCGCGAGGCGCTGCGGCTCGTGCGCAAGGGCGACGCCATCCGCATGGTGAACACCCGGAGCGGGCGCGACATCACGCCGGAGATGCGGGCGTGGGCCCGCGCCCGCGCCGATGAACTGGCGAAGGAGCGGCTGGCGGGCTACGTGCTCAAGAAGGACTCGCCGAGCTGCGGGATGGAGCGCGTGAAGATCTACGCCGAGGCCGGCATGGCGGAGAAGAACGGCCGCGGCCTGTTTGCCGAGGCGCTGATGGATCGCTTTCCGCAGTTGCCCGTTGAAGAGGAGGGGCGCCTGACGGATCCGCGCCTGCGCGACAACTTCGTCGAACGGGTGTTCGCCTACGTGCGCCTGCGCGCGCTCGTCGAATCGCGCTGGACCGTGGGTGATCTCGTGCGCTTCCACACGGTCCACAAGATGGCGCTGCTCGCCCACTCGCCCGAGATCTACAACGGCATGGGGCGCCTCGTCGCCGGCGCCAAGGGCATGGCGCGGCCCGACGTGGCGTCGGAGTACCGCGCGCGCTTCATGGACGCCCTCGCGAAGATGGCCACCACCCGCAAGCACACCAATGTCCTCCTGCACATGGCCGGCCACTTCAAGACGCTCCTGGACGACGACGAGAAGCAGGAGTTGCTCGGGGCGATCGAGGACTATCGCCTGGGCCTCGTGCCGCTCATCGTCCCGCTCACCCTCGTCAAACATCACGTCAGACGCCACAAGGTCGAGTACCTGGCCGGGCAGGTGTACCTCGATCCGCATCCCAAGGAACTGATGCTCCGTAATCACGTGTAGATCCAGGCTTGCATCCCAGCGTGCGGATCGCGGGAAACGAACGGGCGGGGCGGTCGTAGTACCATGACGGACACCCCCGCACGCCCATGACCAATCGCCGTCTTCTCCTCGTCCTCCTGCTCGTCGCGGCCGTCATCCCGTACTTCGTCAACCTGGGCACGACGTCCATCATCGACGCCAACGAGGCGTTCTACAGCGAAACGCCCCGCGAGATGCTCGAGTCCGGTGACTACGTCAACTCGAGCTTCAACTACGAGCCGCGCTTCAACAAGCCGCCGCTATCCTACTGGGTCGTCGCGGGGTTCTACCACGCGATGGGCATCTCGCTGACCGCGGCTCGTCTGCCGATCGCGATCGGCGCGCTAGTGATCCTGGGCACCGTGTTCCTGCTCGGCCGGCAGGCATTCTCGACCGACGCGGGGCTCTGGGCCGCACTGACCCTCGCCGCGACGCCGCGGATGCTGCTGTTCTCGCGGCGCATCATCATCGACGTCTACACGGCGATGTTCGTGGGGCTCACGCTGCTGTGCTTCGTGCTGGCCGAAACCCAGCCTGCGCGCCGCCGGCGGTGGCTTGTGGCCATGTACGTGGCCGTCGGGCTGGGCGTCATGACCAAGGGGCCCGTGGCGGCCGTCCTGCCGGCCCTGGTCCTCGGGGTGTACCTGGCCGTGACCGGCCGCCTGCACCTCGTAACGCGCATGATGCTGCCGGCCGGCGTGTTGATCGTCGCCGCGATCGTGGTCCCGTACTACGCCGCGCTCTACGCGCAGCACGGCTGGCAGTACATCTCGACGTTCATCGTCGACGAGAATCTCGCGAGGTACGCCGAGGGCGTGGGCGCGCCGAACCGCGGGCCCCTGTTCTACCTGCCCGTCGTCTTCACCGACCTGTACTTCCCGTGGTCGCTGCTGTTGCCGTTCTCGTTCGCGCTCGTGCCGTGGAGGGACATCCTGGCGGGATCCGGCTGGCGGCGTGTCTGGGGAGCCGACGAGGCGGGGCCGCCGGCCGTCACGGGACGCCTGCGGTTGCTCTTCGGCTTGTGGATCGCGCTGATCGTCGGGTTCTTTTCCCTCTCGAAGGCCCAGCAGGACCTGTACGTGCTGCCGTTCGTCGCCGCCGGCGCGCCGCTCGTGGGGGGGCTCGTTGCACAATGGCTGTCGGGCACCGGATCGGCGGCGCTTCAGCGAGCCACGCGATGGGGCGTGGGCGCCATGGCCACCGTGCTCGCCATCCTGGGCGCGCTGGTGGCGTGGTTTGTCGGCGGGTCCGGCGAGCCCATTCACGTCGCGGGTGCGTGGCCGGCCGGCATGCTCGTGCTCGCCGGCGGCCTGGCCGCGCTCGCCTGGACCATCCGCCACTCGCGGTGGAAGGCGGTCGTGACGCTGGCGGCCGCCGTCATTGTCGCGCACTGGATCCTCGTGATCTGGGCGCTTCCGGACTTCGAGCGCTACAAGCCCGTACCGCGCCTCGCGCAGGCGATTCAACAGCAGGCGCCCGCCGGCTCGCCTGTCGGCACCTTCCGGATCGCCACCCCCAGCCTCGTGTTCTACCTCCGGCAGCACGTGACCGAGATGTTCGACGTGAACCAGCTGCGTGACTACCTGCGCGCGAATCCGCGCGCATACTGCGTGATGCGCGGCGAGGACTACCAGGACACGTCGGCTTCCCTGGGGATTCCGACGCGCATCGTTGCCCATGCGCCTCATTTCGACGCGCAGCTCGACGACGTTCTCAACCGCACGCCGTTGCCAGACCTCATCCTGATCACCCCCGCGAACGGGGTCGGCCAGGAGTAGCCCCAGCGGTCATCGATTGACGTGAGTTCTCGGGCTCGCGCGGGCCGCGGTCAGCCGCCGACGGTCCAGAGCGGCGTGATGCTCACGGGCTCGACGTTGAACCACTGGTAGAGCCAGGGGATCGACGTGAACATCAGCAGGACGAAGGCCGCCAGGCACACCACGAGGTACAGGACGAACCCGCGTTCCCGGTGCAGGTGCTCCGGGTGCTGGGCGGCGCTGTTCGGCTGCATGCCGATCTTGAAGTAGTAGGCCAGAAAGCCCGCCAGCAGGGGCACGAACAGGATCAGCTCCAGCCGGTAGCGGACGATGAAGATGCCGCCGAAGAGGGCACAGGCGGACGCGTAGAACAGGATGCTGACCAGGAGCCGCTCCTCGGTGTAGTGAAGAAACGAGTGGCGATACTGGGCCAGCACGGCTCGATCGCCGATGTGGCGCAGCTCCGCGAGGCGCTTCATCGCCATGAAGAACGCGCCGACCATCCAGTAGGACAGCGCGAGCGAGACCGGCGGAAACCTGTCGGGCACGAGCGCGAACCAGCCCAATGCCAGCCGGATCGGGTTGTTGACCGACTCGCTCAGGACGTCGAGGTAGGGCCACTCCTTCAGCCGCACCGGGGGCACGTTGTAGGCGATGCCCATCACCCAGAGGGATGCCGCCGAGACCGCGAACATGGTGCCGACCATCGCCGCCAGCGACAGCCCGGCCGCGGCCAGCAGCAGCCACTCGGCGTATCCCACCGCGAGGCTGATCTCGCCGGATGGCACCGGCCTGAGGCGCTTTTCCGGGTGCGACCGGTCCCGCGGGCCGTCGAGCAGCTCGTTCAGGACGTAATTGCTCGACGCCACCAGGCAGGTGGCGACAATCGCCAGTACCAGCGGGCGCAGGCTGGCCAGCTCGACCACCGCCGGCCGGTAGAAGCAGGCCAGCAGGACGCCCAGCAGCATGAAGGCGTTCTTGACCCAGTGGTCGGCCCTGGCAATCGCGAGGTACGGCTTGACGGACACCCGCCGGAGGATAGCACACGGAACAAACCCCGTGCCGGGCTCGTCACCTTCTGTGACCAGCTCGTTCGGCCGGACCCCCTGTACGTGAGCGCGCTAGTCGGCAACCCGGCATCCAGACGAGGCAGATCATGGCGGCTGCAACCACATCACGGCGTTCCACGCGGATCATCATCGGCGGCGCTGGGCTCGTCGTTGTCGTTGGCGGCGTGCTCGGCGGGTTCATGCTGGTCGGGAACGCGAGCTCGAAGGGCGCCGCGCCGGCGCCGGCCACTCCGGCCAAGCAGGAGATCTCTGTGCCGGTGCAGGTCGAACGGCCCACCCGCGGCACCGTGTCGGCGGCGCTCAGCGCCTCGTCTACGTTAGAAACTGAACAGCAGGCCGATGTCCTGGCGAAGACGGACGGTCTCGTCACGCGGCTGCTCGTCGACGAAGGCAGCAACGTGAGCAAGGGGCAGACGCTGGCCGAGCTCGAGGATGCCGACAAGCGGATTGCGCTCCAGCAGGCGCGGCTGCGCGCCGACGCGGCCACCCGCGAGTACGACCGCGCGAAACGCTCGCACAGCGACCAGCTCATCAGTCAGCAGGACTTCGACCGCCTGAGCAACACGTACGAACTGGCTCAGGCGGACGTCGACAGCGCCGCGCTGAACCTGAGCTACACGAAGATCGTCGCCCCGTTTGCCGGGCGCATCGTGGACCGGGCCGTCGTGCAGGGGCGGCACATCAAGCCGGGCGAGAAGCTGTTCACGCTGGCGAACCTGACCCCGCTCGTGGCCCGCGTCTACCTCCCTGAAAAGGACGTGACCGGCCTCAAGATCGGCCAGGCCGCGGAACTCTCGCTCGACGCGGCCGGCGGCCAGCGGCTGCCCGGGCGCGTGACCCGCATCAGCCCGGTCGTCGACACGAACACCGGCACGATCAAGGTCACGGTCGAGGCGATCGCACTCACGCCCGCGGCCCGGCCTGGGTCCTACGCCACGATCCGGATCGTCACCGACACGCACCGGGACGCGCTCCTGGTGCCGAAAGGCGCGATCGTGCGCGAGGACGCGACCGATTATCTCTTCGTCGCCGACGGCAACACGGCCAAGCGCCGCAAGGTCACGCTCGGCTATCCGAGTGACGGCCGCATCGAAGTGGCCGCCGGCCTGACCGGGCTCGAATCCGTCGTGATCGCCGGGCAGGGCAGCCTGAAAGACGGCGCCCGCGTCGACGTCCGCAAGGCCGGCTCGTAGCCTGGCCTTCGCCGCGTTCCGTTCCCGTATTACGACTCGCCTCACCGCCGAGGGCTGCTCATGAGCCTCGTCACGCTCTCCGTCCGCCGTCCCGTGGCCATCGGCATGCTGGTGGTGGCCACTGTCATCTTCGGTGTCGTGTCCTTCACGCGCCTGCCCGTCAACCTGCTGCCGGAGATCTCCTACCCGACGCTGACGCTCGAGACGAAGTATCCCGGGGCGGCGCCGGCCGAGGTCGAGAGCCTCGTCACCCGGCCCATCGAAGAGTCGGTGGGCATCATCTCCGGCGTGCAGCGGTTGACGAGCCGCTCGAGGTCCGGGCTGTCGCAGGTGACGCTCGAATTCGCGTGGAAGACGAACATGGATCTCGCGACGCTCGAGGCGCGCGAGAAGCTCGACCTGGTCACGCTGCCCCGCCGGCGATCCTGCGCTTCGACCCCTCAGCCGACCCGATCCTGCGCCTCGGGCTGTCGGGCACGGGCGACCTGGCGCGCCTGCGCATGGTGGCGGAAGACGAGGTCAAGAAGGAGCTCGAATCGATCGAAGGTCTCGCGTCGGTGAAGGTCGAGGGCGGACTCGAACGCCAGATCGAAGTCCGGGTCGACGAATCGCGCCTGGCGTCGTACGGGCTGACCGTGCAGGACGTCATCACCGCGCTCGCCCGGAACAACGTCAATCTCGCGGGCGGCAGCATCTACGAGCACGAGGCGCGGTACCTCGTCCGGACGCTGAACGAGTTCCAGACCGTCGAGGACGTGGCGGGCACCATCGTCCGCGACTCGGCGGGCCGCCAGGTGCTGCTTCACGACGTGGCCGCTGTCGGCTGGGGCCACCGGGACCGCGAGGTCATCGCGCGCATCAACGGCCAGGAGAGCGTCAGCCTGAACGTCTACAAGGAAGGCGACGCGAACACCGTCGCCGTTGCCCGCGCCGTGAAGTCGCGCCTCGAGCGGATCCAGAAGTCTTTGCCCTCGGGCATGGCGCTCGCGACGATCTTCGACCAGTCGACCTTCATCGAAGGCGCCATCGGTGAGGTGCTGAGCAACGGGTGGCAGGGCGGGCTGCTCGCGATTCTCGTCATCTTCTTCTTCCTGCGCGACGTGCGCAGCACGACGGTCATCGCGCTCTCGATCCCCATTTCGGTCGTCGCGACGTTCGTCATCATGTACCAGATGGGGCTGTCGCTGAACATCATGTCGCTCGGTGGCCTCGCGCTCGGCATCGGCATGCTGGTCGACGACTCCATCGTCGTGCTGGAGGTGATCTCGCGCCACCGTGAATCCGGCAAGACAATGCTGCGGGCGGCCATCGACGGCACGAGCGAGGTGCAGGGGGCGGTGGTCGCGTCCACGCTGACCACGGTCGCCGTGTTCCTGCCGATCGTGTTCGTCGAGGGCGTCGGCGGGCAGTTGTTCAAGGACCAGGCGCTGACCGTGTCGTTCTCGATTCTCGCGTCCCTGGGGATTTCGCTGACGCTCATCCCGATGCTGTCGGCGCGCCTCGGCCAGGCCCGCGACCTCGAGCCGCTCGCCGAAGCGTCGGGGCGCGCGGCGCGGGTGCGGCGCGTCGCGTTCTACACGATTCCCGTCGCCCTCCTGCGCGGCGGGCGATTCATCCTGCACCTGCTGGTGACGCCGATCGCCTGGGTGCTCGGTCCCGTGCTGCGCCTGTTCGAACGCCTCGAGGCGGTCGTCTACCGTTTCTACCCGCGCGCGATTTCCGGATCCCTGCGGCATCCGTGGCTCGTGCTGGGCACGGCGGCGGTGCTCTTCGGCCTGTCGATGGCCGTGGTGGGACGGCTGGGCGTCGAACTCATCCCGCCGATGGTGCAGGGCGAATTCGCCTTCGAGGTGAAGCTGCCGGAAGGCACGCCCATCGAAGCCACCGACCGGCTGCTGGCGGACCTGTCCCGGCGCGCCAAGATCGTGCCGGGCGTCGGGACCGTGTTCTCGACGGCGGGCGGCGGACGCGGCGGCGCCGACCAGGGCTCGCGCGCGGAGAACGTCGGCGAACTGCTCGTGCTCATGAAGAACCGGAAGGACAAGGTCGGCGAGGAAGCCGGCATCAACGACATCCGGGGCACGCTCGAGCGGCTGCCCGCGCTCGAGGCTACGTTCAGCCGGCCGTCGTTCTTCACCTTCAAGACGCCCGTGGAGCTCGAGCTCTACGGCGAGAACTACGACGCCCTTCGCCGGGTGGCCGGCCAGACCACCGCCCGCCTGGAACGGATTCCCGGCCTGGCCGATCTGGCCTCGTCGGCCGAGGCCGGAAGCCCGGAAGTGCGCGTGCGGTTCAATGCCGATCAACTCGCTCGCCTCGACCTCACCCCGGAATCGGTGTCGCAGACCCTGCGCGTCAAGGTGAAGGGCGAGGTGGCCACCCGGATCACTGAAGGCGACCGCGAAATCGACGTCGTGGTGCGCGCCTCTGATGGGTCGCGCGACGAAGTCAGCGATGTCGTGGGCATGATCGTGCAGCGCCGCGACGGCGTCGCTATCCCGCTGCGGGCGGTGGCGTCGACGGAGGTCGAGACGGGCCCGAGCGAGATCCGGCGCGTCGGCCAGCGCCGCGCGGTTGTCATCTCCGGCAACCTGAAGGGGCGCGACCTCGGCGCCGTGACGGCGGACATCGAACGCGCCGTAGCCGAGGCCGGTCTGCCGGCCGGGGTCACGGCCAAGATGGGCGGCCAGAACCTCGAGATCCAGACGTCGTTCCGCAGCCTCTTCCTGGCCATCGGTCTCGCGGTCTTCCTGGTCTACTTCGTGATGGCGGCGCAGTTCGAGTCGCTGCTGCACCCGCTCATCATCATGTTCTCGATCCCGATGGGCGCGGTCGGCGTGGTGGCCGCGCTGTTCGCGACGGGGCACCGCATCAGCGTCATCGTGCTCATCGGCGTCGTCATGCTGGCCGGCATCGTCGTCAAGAACGCGATCGTGCTCATCGACCACGTGAACCAGCGCCGGCGCGAGGGCCTGTCGAAGCACGACGCCCTCGTCGAAGCGGGGCGCGTCCGCCTCCGCCCGATCCTGATGACGACGCTCACCACGATCCTCGGCCTCATCCCGATGGCGCTGGGGCTCGGCGAGGGCGCCGAGATCCGCGCCCCCATGGCGGTCACCGTGATCGGCGGCCTCGCGGTCTCGACCGT
>JAPKZP010000087.1 GCA_026393735.1 Acidobacteriota bacterium | reverse complement strand
GGCGTCATCGCGGACTTCGAAGTCACCGAGAAGATGCTGACCTACTTCATCAAGAAGGCGCACAACGGCGCCATGTGGGTTCGTCCGCGCATCGTCATCGGCGTGCCGTCCGAGATTACGCAGGTCGAGAAGCGGGCCGTGAAGGACAGCGCGTACCGCGCGAAGGCCAGCGAAGTGCATCTGGTCGAAGAGGCCATGGCGGCCGCGATCGGCGCCGGGATGCCGATCACCGAGCCGACGGGCAACATGATCGTGGACATCGGCGGCGGCACGACCGACATCGCCGTGATCTCGCTCGCGGGCATCGTCTACAGCAAGGCGGTGCGCGTCGCGGGCAACGAGATGGATGAGGCGATCATCCAGTACATCAAGCGGAACTACAACCTGCTCATCGGTGAGCGGACGGCCGAACAGATCAAGATGGAGATCGGGTCGGCGTATCCCCTCGACGAGCGGTTGACCATGGAGATCAAGGGCCGGCACCTTATCGAAGGCGTGCCCAAGACCATCACCATCAGCGACGAGGAGATCCGCGACGCGCTGGCGGAGACCGTCAACGTGATCGTCGACGCGGTGCGCGTGGCGCTGGAACGCACGCCGCCGGAGCTCTCGGCCGACATCGTCGACCGCGGCATCGTGCTGTCGGGCGGCGGATCGCTCCTGCGCAACCTCGACAAACGTCTCCGGGAGGAGACGGGGCTGCCGCTGGCGATGGCCGAGGACCCGCTGTCGTCGGTCGTGCTGGGCGCGGGCAAGATGCTCGCGGACTTCAACCTGCTCCGCAAGATCTCCATCGACTGAACACTTGGACTGGCGGTGCCGCGCCGCGGGCGCGGCGCCGGCCGCGATCGGGCGGCAACGCATGGCGCTTCCGGACACCCGCCACCGTGCCCGCTACCTGTTTGGAGCGGTCGTGGTGGGCCACATCCTGCTGATCTCGGCGCAGGTCAGCTCGCGCTCGGGTCCGCCGCTCCTGCAGGCGGCCCTGATGGCGACGCTGACGACAGCGCAGGATGCCGCGTGGACGGTGGTGGGCGGCGTTCGTACCGTGTGGGACGGCTATGCCTACCTGCGCGGGGTCGAGGCCGAGAACGAGCGCCTGTCCCGGGACATCGTCGATCTGCGCCTGCGCCTGCAGCAGGAACGCGCCAGCGCGGGGACGACCGACCAGCTGCGCGCCCTCGTCGACCTGCGCGCACGGGTGCCCTGGACGACGACCGGCGCAGAGGTCGTGGCCGGCAGCGCCTCACCGGATTTCCGGTCCATTACGCTCAACAAGGGCCGGCAGGACGGCCTCCAGCCTGACATGCCGGTCCTGGCGCCTTCCGGCGTCGTCGGGCGGATCGTGCTCGTCGCGGCCAGCACGGCGTCGGTGCAGCTGCTCATCGATCGCAACGCGGCGGCAGCCGGCGTGATCGAGCGATCACGCACCCAGGGCATCGTGCTCGGGAACGGGGACGGCACGCTGCGGATCGAGTACCTCTCGGCCACGGCGGAGATCCAGTCCGGCGACACTGTCGTGACCGCCGGGACGGACCGCATCTACCCGAAGGGGCTGGTGATCGGCCGCGTCGAACGCGTGGAGCGGAACGGTCCGACGTATCGGTCGGTCGTCATCAAGCCCGTCGTCGATTTCTCAGCGCTCGAGACGGTGCTGGTCCTGCTCGCGCCACCGCCCCCCGCGCCGCCGGCGATGCCGGCGAAGCCAGCAGAAGGGCAGGCCGCCAAGTGACCGCCGTGCGTGTCGTCGCGGCCGTGGTCGTGGCGCTCCTGCTGCAGAGCGTGCTCGCGCGGCTCGCAGGCGAGGCGGCGATTCACGTGGATCTCGTTCTTGTGGCCGTCACCTGGGTCGCCCTGAGATTCGGCCGCGTCTCCGGCGTGCTGGGCGGCACCCTGGCGGGGCTGGCGCAGGACGCCCTCGGTGGCGGCGTGCTCGGGATCGGAGGGCTCGCGAAGAGCGTCTCCGGCTACCTGACCGGGATTGTCGGCACGCAGTTCATCGTGACGCAGACCGTGCCGCGGTTCCTCGTGTTCCTCGGCGCGACGGCGGTGAATGCCCTGATCTTCATGGGCCTCTATGTCCTGCTCGGCCTGCGCCACTACGACCGGCCGTATCTCGACGTCGCCATCCAGGGCCTGAGCAATGCCGTGATTGGCGTGCTGGTGTTCGAGGGGGCCGAGTTGCTGCCGGGTGCCCGCGAGCGGTGGCGGATTCGCCGCGCGTACCGCGGCAAGAGGCGGTTCCGCTGATGATCACGTCACCGACCGACGATCGGCGCCGCAGCGCACTGCGGCTCATGGTGATGTCCGTCGGCATCATGCTGGCGTTCGTGGCCCTGTCCATCAGCTTCTGGTACATCCAGGTCGTGCAGAACGCCACCTACCGGGAGATGGCGGAGAACAACCACCAGCGCCGACTGGCCCTGCGTGCACCTCGCGGGATCCTGTTCGATCGCGAGGGACGGCTGCTCGTCGAGAACCGCGACGCCTTCACGATCTCCATCCTCCGCGAGCAGACCGGCGACCTCGATCAGACGATCCGGATGCTGGCAGCGGCAGCCGCCGTGGACGAAGCGCGCATCCGCGACACGGTGGCGCGCCACCGCAGCGAGGCGCGCTACCGGCCTATCGTGGTCATCGACGACGCCACCCTGGACCAGGTGGCGGCGGTGCTCGCCCGTCGACTGGACTTCGAACTGCCCGGCGTCGTGGTCCAACGCGTGCCGACGCGGCGGTACCCGGCGGCCGGGCTGGCCGCGCACCTGCTGGGCTACGTCGGGGAAATCTCCGAGGTGCAGATGTCCGCCGAGGGGCTCCGCACCGGGTCGCTGGTCGGCCAGTCCGGTGTCGAGAAGGCGTACAACCGGATGCTGATGGGCACCGACGGGGAGCGGCGCGTGATGGTGAACAGCGTCGGCCGGGAGATCACCACGCTGGATGAGACGCCGCCCTCGGAGGGCCAGCGGATCAAGCTGACGATCGACCTGGATCTGCAGCAGGCGGCCGAAGACGCCTTCCGCGCGCTGGGCTACTCGGGCGCCGCCGCGTTCCTCGACCCCCGAACCGGCGAAGTGCTCGCCCTCGTCAGCCTGCCCGCGTACGATCCCAACGCCTTTGCGGCGGGCATCGACCGCGCCACGTGGGGACGCCTGAACACCGACCCGTTGCGCCCGCTGCAGAATCGCGCCACCCAGGGACGCTATTCACCGGGGTCGACCTTCAAGGCCGTGGTCGCGACCGCCGCCCTGGAGGAAGGCGTGATTACGCCGGACTTCAAGGTGTTCTGCCCGGGCGGGGCGACGTTCTACGACCGGTTCTTCCAATGCAACGTCAAGGGCGGGCATGGCGTGGTGGACCTTCGCCATGCCATTGAGCGGTCGTGCAACGTCTACTTCTACACCGTCGGCAACATGCTCGGCGTCGACCGCATCCACAAGTGGGCGCAGATCCTCGGGCTGGCCGGGCGCACCGGCATCGACCTGCCGAACGAGTCCGAGAGCATCGTGCCGTCGACGGCCTGGAAGAAGGCGAAGACCGGCGAGAAGTGGTACGCCGGCGAGACAATCTCCGTCGCGATCGGCCAGGGCCAGGTCTCGGTCACGCCCATTGCGCTGGCCGAGATGTACGCGGCGGTGGCGAACGGCGGCGTGCATTACGCGCCCCGCCTGCTGAAGGGCATCAACGACGGCAGCGGCTGGCGGGATGTCCCCGGCTCCGAGGCGGCCGGCACGGCGCTGAAGCCGGGCACGATCGCGGCGCTGCACGACGGACTGTGGCTCGTGGTGAACGGCGCGGGAACGGGCGGGCGCGCCCGCATCGAGGGCCACGACGTGGCCGGCAAGACCGGCACGGCGCAGGTCATTTCACTGCAGGGCGGCAAGCAGGCGGCCGGCAAGACCGACATGGATCTGCGCGACCACGGATGGTTCGCCTTCTTCGCGCCGCGCGACCACCCGGAGATCGCCGGGGTCGTGCTCGCCGAGCACGGCGAACACGGATCCAACGCCGCGCCCATCGCGCGCCACGTGCTGGACACCTATTTCGCCAAGAAGGCCGGGCGGCCGCTGCCCGTGTTCCCGACGCCGGCGCCGGCCGTCGTGGCGACCGCGCAGGCGGGACCAGCCCCCGCCGTCGCCGCGCAGCCGCGATAGCCTGGGCTGACACCCGGAGCGAGATGTTCGAACGCCGATTCTTCCTGCACGTGGACTGGCTGCTGATAGGAGCGGTCTATCTGCTGTGCCTCATCGGCGTGGTGATGATCTTCAGCACCAGCCCTGAGACGCCCCGCCCGGGGGCTCCGCGGCTCTACATGACGCAGATCTACGCCATCGTCCTGGGCACGCTGGCGCTGTTCGTCTGCCTGCGGGTGGACTATCGCTCGCTGGCCGACCGGTCCCACGTCATCTACATCGTCCTGCTGCTGGCGCTCGTGTACGTGCTGTTCTTCGGCCTCGTCCGCGGCGGCGGCCGGCGGTGGATCCCGCTGCCGTGGTTCAACCTGCAGCCTTCCGAGTTCATGAAGATCGGCCTCGCGCTGGTGCTCGCGCGACTCTTCGGCGAGAGCCGGCGCCGCACGCCCACGGGCCACGAGCTCGCCATCGGCGGGGTGCTGACGGCCATCCCGCTGGTCCTCATCGCCCGGCAGCCGGACCTCGGGACGGCCATGACCCTGGTGCCGATCCTCCTGGGGATCGCCATCGTCGGCGGCATGCGCCTCAAGGTGGCCGGCATCCTGCTCGCGCTCGCCATCGTCGCGACGCCGGTCGTGTGGAGCTACGGCCTGAAGGACTATCAGAAGGGGCGCGTCCTCACGTTCCTCGACCCGTGGCGCGATCCGCGCGGCGCCGGGTACCAGCAGATCCAGGCGCAGATTACGGTCGGGGCTGGAGGCCTCTGGGGCAAGGGCTTCCGCAAGGGAACCCAGGGGCAACTGAGCTTCCTGCCGGTCGCCCACAACGACTTCATCTTTTCAGTGCTCGCCGAGGAACATGGCTTCGTCGGCGTGCTCACCGTGCTCGGGCTCTACCTGTTCGTCGTCCTGCGGTCGCTCGACACGGCTCGGCTTGCGAAGGACCGCCTCGGGACCGTGCTGGTCGTCGGGGTGATGGCGAGCTTCGTGTTCCAGGTTGTCTACAACGTCTCGATGTCGGCGGGACTCGCGCCGGTCAAGGGGCTGACGCTGCCGCTGATGAGCTACGGCGGTTCGTCCGTGATCGCCACGCTCGCCGGGATCGGGCTCATCCTCAACGTCAGGATGCGGAGGTTTACGAACTAGTGAACAAGGAAATGATTGTGACCTCGAACGACCATCAGACGATGGTGGCGATCCTCGAGGATGACCAGGTGACGGAGATCACCGTCGAACGCGAGCGCCAGCGCGGCGTGGTCGGCAACATCTACAAGGGACGCGTGTCCAAGGTGCTGCCGGGCATGCAGTCGGCCTTCGTGGACATCGGCCTCGAACGCGACGGGTTCCTCTACGTGTCGGACGTCGTCGACACGATGGAGACCTTCGAGCGCATGGAAGGCGGCGAGGAGGAGGAGGAGGAGGGCAGCCCCGACACCGCACCGGGCGGCGAGGCGGCGCCCGGAGGCAGACCGCGCGAGCGGGGCGAGACCCCGAAGATCGAGACCCTGCTCAAGGCCGGGCAGGAAATCCTCGTCCAGATCGTGAAGGAGCCGCTCGGGACGAAAGGCGCCCGCCTGACCTCGCACGTGACGATGGCGGGGCGTTTCCTGGTGTTCATGCCGACCGTCGATCATGTCGGCGTGTCGCGCAAGATCGAATCGCGCGAGGAGCGCGCCCGGCTGCGCGGCGTCGTGCGCCGGTTCCGCGAGGCCGAAGGGTTCACGGGGGGCGTCATCATCAGGACCGCGGCGGCCACGCGCCCCGAGGAAGACCTGGTCGCCGACCTCGTGTACTTCAAGCGGATCTGGGACGAGGTGCGGCAGAGAGTCGATGCGTCCCGGTGCCCGGCCGCGGTGTACCGCGAGCAGGGCCTCGTCTCGAAGCTCGTCCGCGATCTCCTGACCGACGACTACTCGGCGATTCGCGTCGACAACGAATCCGAGTACCGGCGCGTCAAAGAGCAGGTCGAACGGTTCATGCCGCAGCTCGCGCCCCGCGTGAAGCTGTACACGAAGGACTTCCCGATCTTCCAGGAGTACGGGGTCCAGTCGGAGATTGACAAGGCGCTGCGCAGCAAGGTCTGGCTGAAGTCCGGCGGCTACATCGTGATCAACCAGACCGAAGCCCTGGTGGCCATCGACGTGAACACCGGGCGGTTCGTCGGCAAGCGCAACGACCGGCTCGAGGACACCATCGTCAAGACGAACCTCGAAGCCGTGAAGGAGATCGTGCGCCAGGTCCGCCTGCGGGATCTCGGCGGCATCATCGTGCTCGACTTCATCGACATGGAAGAGCGCAAGAACCGCCAGAAGGTGGCCCAGGCGCTCGATCTGGAACTGAAGCGCGATCGGTCCCCCTCGAAGGCCGTCCAGGTCTCCGATTTCGGGCTCATCATCATCACGCGCAAACGCGTGAAGCAGAGCCTGGAGCGGGTCATGACCGATCCGTGTCCGTACTGCTCGGGGACCGGCGTGATCCGGTCAACGGCGACCATCTGTTACGAGATTCTCGACGAGGTGCGAAAGGTCGGGGCGGAGATCGACGGTCCGGGGCTGGTGCTGCGCGTGAACCCGGAGATCGCGCGCGCGCTGCGGGAGGAGGAGGCGGCCGTCCTGCGCGAGTTGCAGGAGGCGATCGGGAAGGCGGTGTCGATCAAGCCCGATCCCCACCTGCACCACGAGCAGTTCGACGTGATGGCGCTCTAGAAGTACTTCTTGAGGCCCATCGTCAGGGCGAGGCCGGAGGGGTCTCCGAGCAGGTCGCCCTGTGGCACGTAGTGGTACGTCGCCTCGAACTTGAACGTCACCTTCGGCCGGGCGAAGTACTCGATGCCGGCGCCGAAGTTGCCGCCGCCCTTGGTCCGCGCCGGCCCCACGTTCACGCCGGCCGCGCGCGCCTGGACGTAGTACGCACCGCCGCCGAACGTGACAAACGGGTGCCACAGCTCGGCCTCCCAGTTGAACAGGACGTTGAAGGTGCCGCGCGCCTGGCGCAGTTCCTCCGTGTCCGTGTCGAACTTGGGGCTCGCGCCGGCGCCCATCACGCGGAAGCTCATCCACTTCAGGGCGTAGATCTCGGCGTAGATGTCAGGGTTGAACCCCGCGTGGAACTCCGTGCCCGGGACGTAGATGCCCACGTCGCCGCCGATGGCGAATGAGCCGGCATGGGGCTCACGGTGCTGGGCGGCGCCGGGCGTCGGCAGGGCCAGCAGGGCTGCGGCAATCAGGCAGAACACAAGACGCTGACGCATACGTGAATACTCCCCTCTCACGAGTGGGGTATCGGCCACGCTGTGTCGAAGGTCCAGCCTGCCACCGCAAGTCCGGTGCAGACGCCACCAATCATGTGCAGTTCCGTGCCACCCTCGCGCGGGGTCAGTGCGGGATCGTCAGCGGGTTCACCGGGACCGGACGGGAGGAAAGCAGGGACGTCGTGCTCGTGCGGGGATTCCAGCCAAGGCGCAGGACGGTGACTTCCACGTCGCGCCGCCCGAACTTCACGGCCTCGGT
>JAPKZP010000325.1 GCA_026393735.1 Acidobacteriota bacterium | reverse complement strand
CGGAGCCGGCGCCGGCGGCGGAGTCGCAGGCTTCCTGGCGGGTGTCCGCGCCGTCTGCGCACCCGCAGAGCCGGCAAACAGCAGCATCAGCACGAGGGAGACGGAGAATCGACGCATCAGCGGCAGTATAGCAGCCTGCGGCGGCAGGGGTCACCGGCATCCGCCGCTAGTCGTGGCGCCGCCGGATGAGTTCGAGGAACTCGGTGCGCGTGCGATCGCGCTCCCGGAATGCGCCCAGCATGGCGCTCGTCACGCAGAACGACCGCTGCTTCTCGACGCCGCGCATGGCCATGCACAGGTGCGTGGCTTCCATGACCACGGCGACGCCGAGCGGGTCGATCTTGGCGCGAAGGGTCTCGGCGATCTGGTTCGTGAGCCGCTCCTGAACCTGCAGGCGCCGCGCGAACACGTCCACCAGGCGCGGGATCTTGCTCAAGCCGATCACCTTGGTCCGCGGGATGTACGCCACGTGGCACTTGCCGAAGAACGGCAGGAGGTGATGTTCGCACAGGCTGAAGAAGTCGATGTCCTTGACGATCACCATTTCGCTGTAGTCGACCGTGAACAGGGCTTCGTTGATGACCTTGTCGACGTCGACGTCGTACCCGCTCGTCAGGAATCCCCACGACTTCGCGACCCGCCGCGGGGTCCCCGTGAGCCCTTCCCGGTCGGGATCCTCTCCCATCGCGATCAGCAGCTGTTTGACCAGTTCTTCCATGGTGCGTCCTGCTCCGTGTCGGGCCGCCCCCGACGGCCCCTCGTGTCGCGGCGGCCTTGCCCCACCATCATAGCAACAAGTGCCCATGGTATAGTCCCGCCCGATGGATGGGGACAAACGCGATACACCGAGACTGGACATCCGGGGCCGGATCCCGGGAGAGCTGGCCGTCCTGGCGCCGATTGCCGTCCGCGACATCAGCCTCACCGGAGCGCTCGTGGAGTGTGCGTATCCCCTGGTGATGGAGTCCGCCCACGAGCTGCGCCTGCACCTCGGCAACCAGGCGGTCGTGATCCGCTCCCGCGTGGCCCATTGTCACATCGCGGACATCGGCCACGACATGGTCCGGTACGTCGCGGGCCTCGAGTTCCTCGACGTCTCGCCCCACGCCGAGGCCGCCATCGCCGGGTTCGTCGAACGTCTGAAACGCGAGCGGGAAGCGGCGCCCGGCCAATCGCCCGCTCCACCCGCCTCTGGTTGACTCTGACCCCAGTTGCTACTTGACCTTGACTGCGGTCTCGACCCTCGGCGGGTTGACGTACGCCGCGACGAGACTTTCGGCGCCGTCCGCCCCCACCGCCGAGACGCCGAAGACGAAATCGTCAATCGACACGTCCGGCATGACGAACTGCGTCACGTCGCCGACGTTCACGACGTGCTGCCAATCCGGCGTCCACGCCTCGCGCCAGTAGACCCGGTAGCCGGCCGCCCCTGAAGAGGCGCCCCACCGCAGATTCGCATCGTAGCCGGAGGGTGCGCGCCCCAGCGTGGGAGCGCCCCCGGTCGTCGACCGTGGTGGGCGCAGCCGGCGCCAACGCCAGGCTCGCGAGCACGGCGGCGTTCATGCGCGTGTTCTTCATCAGGTACGCGGAAGACACCCCGTCCAGCGTGTCATCGGTCGTGTGTTGCCGGCCGTAGTGCTCGTTCGCTTCCGTGATGCGCACGCCTGCAAACCCGTTCTGGTTGAACGCCGTGTGATCGCCGCCGCGGCCGAAGCGATCGTGCCGCGCGACAAGCACGATGCGCTGTGACGGCACGTAGCGAGGACCCACCCGGGCGACGTACCGGGCCACCTGCCGGGACGGGGAATCCTCCGGGCCCTCCGAGAACACGCGCACGCGCTCCCCGTCCACGACCCCGCTCCCGCCGGCGGCATTCCCGATCATGTCGTTGTTGAGCACCGCGTCGATCCGCGTCTTCTCGGCAGCCGCCTTCTGCGCATGCAGCTTCGCGCCGATGAGCCCCTGCTCTTCGCCGGCCAGCGCGATGAACACGAGCGTCGCGTCGAACTCGATCCCGCTCTGGGCGAAGATGCGCGCCAGTTCCATCACGGCCGCCGTGCCGCTGCCGTCGTCGTTGACGCCGGGCGCCGGGCCGTCGAGGTTGGCGGGTGGCGCGCCAGCCGCTCCTGCGGGCGGCGTCTCCGGGCGAGGCGCCTGCGCCGGCGGCGCAGCGCCGCGTGCGCCAGACGTCCCGGCGCCGGTCGGCTCGTTCCGCCGCGGCAAGGCGAGCGAATCGTAGTGCGCACTGACGTAGAGGCGCCGCGCCGTGCGGCCGGGCAGCACCGCCATGACGTTTCGGATATCCACCTCCCGCGTGATGCGGCCCTGCGCGGGAATCTGGTAGGCATCGAAACTGACGTGAAGCCGCGGGCTGGCCTTCGTCATCTCGTCGAGAATCCACTGGCGTGCGGCACCGATGCCGCGCGTGGGCTGGTCGGTTGACGACAGCGTGTTGCGGGTCACGAACGCCTGCAGGGCCGTCAGCGTCTGCAGCATCCGCGGCTCCGACACCTGTTCCAGCAGTTTCACGATGCGCGGGTCCACGCCGTCCGGCTGGGGTGCGGCCAGCACCGGGGCAGCCTGGCCCGCGACAGCGGCCACGACGCAGAGCACGGCACGAAAGAGGCGGATCCTCATGGTGCACTCCACACGAAGGGGCGGATGGGGTTGTTACCTGACGCGCAGGTGTTCGAGGTAATCGCCGGACGTAATGCGTTCCGCGCGTCCGAGCGGAGCATTGTAGAAGTACACCCAGGCCGTGTCCACGCCGCCGTGATCGAACGTCACGGTAATCTGGACGCGGGTGTAGAGGCTGGAGTCGGGCTCACTCGGGCGGAATCCCTCGATCTCGTCGAGTTTCGCCAGGACCGAGGGGTCGTCATCGACCTCGTAGATCTCACCCCAGACCTGCGAGTCGGGAGCCGGGATGGCCGCGGGGAACAGCCCGAGATCGAAGAGCGCGCCCTCGATACGGCCTCGGCCAATGAACCGCATACGCGTGTCGATGCCCGCGCGGCGCCGACGGTCGAATCCGGCCATCAGCGTGCCGTAGAAGAAGACGTTCTCGCTCACTGGCAGGATGCCCCCTGTCCCGTACATACGACGGTGCCACACGTGCGCTTCACGACGTCGCGCGCTCAACAGACGCGACGCGCCATAGCCTTTGGTATGCACGCAGTGTAGGTGACAGACAGGGCCGAGTCAAGCGCGGGCCGGGGCTATTTCTGCTCGGCCTTGGGTTCGACCTTCGGTTCCGGCTTCTTCAAGGCGCCGGCCGCGTGCCGGGCGGCCGTCAGCGCGTCGAGCATGTCCGAGGTGACCGCGAACGACACCTCCACGACCTTGCTGCCGTCGTCAGTCAACTGGATGTCGGGCATCAGTTTCTGCATCTCGGGACGGCTCCCGGCCTGCATCTTCGCCAGCGCGGTGAAGCCGCGGATGATGTCGCGCAGGTTCTTGGCGGACTCCTCGTTCTTGGCTTCGGCCTTCACCGTGGCCTGGATGCCGCCGTTGACGTGCCCGCTGGCGGAGAACCACGTGAGCGCTGGAATCTGGCCAGCCACTTCATCGGGCAGCTTCACACCCGCGGAAATGGCATCGAAACGACCCACCGCCCACATGCTGGCGTTGTCCACGCCGCTCACGAGCTTCATCATTCCGGCATTGCCCAGCACGCTGGTCGACTCGCTCGATCCGTCGATCGCGCGCTTCACCGCCGCCACGCCGCCGAGCGCCACGAGGTTGGGCCCGAGGAACGCCATCGCCATCTCGGCGTGAGTGTCCCCCTCGTGCGGATGCTTGGTCGGGGCCAGGAGGATGCGCTTCCCCTTGTAGTCCTCGACTGTTCCGCCCTGCTCGGTCGCGAGGGCCTCGAGACGGCTCTGGGCCTGGCCGAAGCGGCCTTTCGCGATGACCATGCCGCCGGCCTGGCCCGACGCGTCCTTCTTGTTCATGCAGGCCACGACGTGATCGATGTCGTTCTCGATATCGATCCCCGTCTTTTCTCTGAACTCGTTGCGGCCTTCGTCGGTTGAGCCCTCGAACGCGCGCAAATGCTGACGCAACTGCGAGCCCATGACCTGCTGTACGTTGGCATACGCCACGACGGCCGCATCACCCGGGATGTATTTCAACTCCTCGGGACCCTGCTGACCGCTGAACAGGCCCTGCGGCATGCCGCCGTAGTACGCCACCAGGCCGATGGACAGCCCGACGACGAGAACCAGCACCGAACCGACCAGGAAGTATCGTGTTTTCGCGGTCATAGTCGTTCGCCTCTAGCGAAATAGACGGCACGGGCTGAAGATTGTTCCCTGACCCCAGGCGATTTCTGCAGCTTACTGCTCGAGGACGTATTCCCGGCGCTCCACGATTCGTCCGGCGAGGGCCAGCGACACGATCGTGCAGCCGAACAGCCACGCCAGGCTGACCCACGGCGACGGGACCTCGCGGAACAGCGCCTGGAGGACACTTCCCAGCCCTTCCTGGGGCATGGAGTGCGGGACGAGCGCCTGGAGGTAGTACGCAATGGTCAACCGGCGGAGGTAGCCCGGCAGGACGAGCGCCAACTGCTCCCAGCCGAACGCGAACACCAGGCCGGTGACCAGCGGGTGCTTGAACTGGGCCCCGATGAGCGCAAAAAGGGCCCCATAGGCCGCCAATCCGACGCCCAGCAGGCCCAGATCCTTCAGCAGTGCGGGGAACGACGCAGCCAGCGACCCCTGGCCGAGCGGGACGACGAGCAGGTACAGCAGCACGACGGACGGCAGCACGACGAACACGGTGGTGACGAGGTAGGCCAGGTACTTCCCGACCAGGATGGCGCTGCGCGAAATCGGCCGCACGAACAGGTAGGTGATGGTCTTGTCGTCAACCTCGTCGGCGATGAGGGCCGTGCCGTAGAACACCCCCAGCACCGGGATGATGAAGCGCAGGTAGAGGATCCAGATCATGCCGCCGAAGATCGTGGCGCCGGCGGCGGAGGCCCCCCCCACCCTGATGTTGCCGCCCATACCGAACATCTCGAGTACGCGGAACAGCACGCCGAGCGCGAGCGGCGACCCGACGATGAGGGCCAGGAAGATCGTGCGACGGGACCACAGCATCTGCCCCAGCGACAGGTCGAACACGCGCATGGCGGCCGACGCGAAGGCCGGCGCCTGCCGGGGCGCGCCCACGGCGGCCGGTGCGGCGGGGGGGGTGGTGTCGGCGAGTGGATCGTGAAGTGGCTCGCTCATTTGACCAGGTACTTGAACACGGCCTGGAGGTTGTCGTCGGGCGAGGTGACTTCCGTGATCTCACCTGCCGCGCCCGAGGCCGCCAGTTCGGTAAGGTAACGGTAGAAGCTGTCGGGCTTCGACGTTTCGATGGCGATCGCGCCCTGCTCCAGCTTCAGGCTCAACACGTCGTCGCGCGTCAGGAACTCTCGGGCCAGCGCGCGGGGCTGGGCGGCGCGCACGTGCACCGTGTGGGGGTGCTCGTCGATGAGTTCGCGGATCTGGTGGACGTCCCCCTCGGCCAGGATGCGGCCGTTGTTGATGAGGAGGATGTTCGAGGTCATCGCCTCGATCTCGTGCAGGATGTGGCTCGAGACCAGGATACTCTTGCCTTCGCGCGCCCAGTCCTTGATCAGGCGGATGGTCCGACGCCGGGCGATGGGATCCATGCCCGAGAGCGGCTCATCGAGGATCAGGAGCTCGGGATCGTGCACGAGCGCCTGCGCCATCTTCACGCGCTGGCGCATCCCCTTGCTGTACCCGCCGATCTTCTTGTTGGCGGCGTCGACGAGATCGACGCGCCGCAGGGCGACTTCCGCCGCCGCACGGGATGAAGGCTCGTCGAACCCCGTCAGACGCGCCAGGCCCGCCACCCACTCGGGCCCGGTCATGCGGTCGTAGAACGCATCCTGCGCGGGGCAGAACCCGATCCGGAAGTAGAGCCTCGGATTGGCCCAGACCGGTTCGCCGAACACCGTGATGGTGCCCTTGCTCGGCTTCAGCTGGCCGGTGAGCAGCTTCATCAACGTCGACTTGCCGGCGCCGTTCGGGCCGAGCAGGCCCGTGATGCCCTTCGGGATCGTCACGCTGACGTCATTGAGGCCGATCACCTGGCCGTACCATTTCGACAGGTGTTCCGCCGCGACCAGGGGGGTCACGTCACCACCTCCACGCCGCGCACGCGTCGCTCGAGCACGAACGCCGCCAGCCCGACCATGATCACGAGGGCCAGCACCGTGACCCACGGCGCCGTGTCGTAGCGCGACGGCACGCGGAAGATCACGTCGCCGAGATGCTGGAGGCTGGCCTGCAGGGACATCCACGAGAACCGGGTGTTGCGCGTGACCACGTAGACGACGCCGTAGAGCGCGTGGGTGAAGAAGATCACGCCGGCGTACATGACACCCACGAAGCGCGCGCTCTTGGAGAGCGACGAGAGCGCGAGCATCACGACGCTGAGCACGACGGCTTCCACACCGGCATACAGCACGATCGCGGGCAGCAGGAACAGGTTCGCGGCCAGGAACGTCAGGTTGCCCGCGAACACCACCTGCGTGATGAGCAGCATCGTCGCCGGCAGCAAGGTCACGAGCAGCAGGAAGAAGGCGAGGACGGCGAACTTACCGGCGATGTACTCGGCACGCCCCAGCGGCTTCGAAAGGTAGATCTGCAGGGCGTTGGCCCGCATGTCGTTCGCGATGAGGCCGGCGCCCGTGAAGATCGTGATGAAGAAGACGAAGACGCCCTGCTGGTCGAGGAACTCCCGGAACGTCTGCGCCGACGCGGCCAGCATCGAGGCCTGCGGGAAGTTGGCCGCGATGTACATCTGCACCGCCCGCACCACGAAGGGCAGCCACGCGAGGATGAGCAGGCCCAGGAACTTGCGCTTGGCCAGCATGGTACGGATGCCGGCGACGGCGATCACCGTCCACGCGCGGCCCTGCGGGCTTCGGTCGCCGCCGTAGTGGCGGTAGCTCTGGTCGTGGATCGGCACGGGCTACTCCTCCCCCACGGCCTGGGCGAACACGTCCTCGAGGGTGGGCACGCTGGGCCGCAGGTGCCGCACCTGGATCCCGCCCGAGGCCGCCAGATCGAACAGCGCCTGCGCGCCCTGCTCATCGGGCACGAATACACGCATGAAATCTTCCTCCGCCGCGTGGGCCGTCATGCCGGCCGCGCGCAGGGTCTCGATGAACGAGGCCCGGTCGCCCTTGATGCGCAGTTCGAACACGCTGCCGTGCGGTCCCTTCAGCTCCTTGATCGGCCCCTGGGTCGCCACGCGCGCCTGGTTGAGCACCACCACGTGATCGCAGGTGTACTCCACATCGGGCAGGAGGTGCGACGACAGGATGAGGTTCATGCCCTTGTTGCGGGCCAGATCGCGGATCAGATCGAGCATCTCCTCCCGGCCCTTCGGGTCCATCCCGTTCGTCGGCTCGTCGAGGAACATCAGGTCCGGGTCGTGCACGAGCGCCTGGGCGAGCTTGATGCGCTGCTTCATCCCCGCCGAGTACGTCT
>JAPKZP010000532.1:1173-5118 GCA_026393735.1 Acidobacteriota bacterium | reverse complement strand
GGCGGACCTTCGGGCAGGAGCGCATCCAGGCGATGGCCTCGGTCAGCCGGGTGCCGGTCGTCAACGCGCTCACCGACGAGTTCCACCCCTGCCAGATCCTCGCCGACCTGCAGACCGTGCGGGAGCACAAGAAGAGCCTGGCGGGGCTGACGCTCACGTATCTCGGCGACGGCGCCAACAACATGGCGCACTCCTACCTGCTCGGTGGCGCAGCGGCCGTGCTCGTGCTCGGGTTCGTCCTGGTCGCCGCTGTCGGGCTGCGTCGTGAGCACCGCGAGGCCGTCGCGAGCTGGCGGGGTGACCTCGCCCGACGTCGCAGTGACCTGGCCGCCGCGCTGTCTCGCGAGGTGGCCGAGCGACGGGCGACCCGTCGTGACCGGCTCGCCCGGGCCGGGGCGGTCAAGCCCGGCAAGGGCCGCGTGCGCCGCGCCCTGCAGGCGCCCCCGACGGGCGAGGCCGTGGGCGGCGACGTGCTGGCTGCGCTGCTGGCCGAACGCGGCGAGGGGGCCTGATGTTCTGGGACACCTCGGCCATCATCCCGGTGCTGCTGCCCGAAGCACGCTCGGCGACCCTTACCGAACGGCTGGCCGCCGATCGCGAGGTAACGCTCTGGTGGGGGACGCCGGTCGAGTGCCTGTCGGCCATCTACCGCCGGCACCGCGAGAGCCCGGTGCCGGCCGCGCTGCTCACCGAGGCGCTCAGCCGGCTTCGCGCCCTCGTCGAGGACGCCGATACGGTCTCGCCGACCGACGAGGTCCGGCGCCGCGCCGGCCGGCTCGTGGCCGCCCATCCCCTGCGTGCGGCCGACGCCCTGCAACTGGGCGCGGCCCTCATGTGGTGTGAAGAACAGTCCCACGGCGAAACGTTCGCCTGCCTCGACGATCGGCTGCGTGAGGCGGCGCGCCGCGAGGGGTTCTCGCTCATTCCTGAGTAGGCCCGCCGCACACTTCGCCGCCGACCTCGGGATCCATGACCTGGGCAGGGCAGCCGACGAGGCCTCGACGACGGATCATGGAACCGGCTGTAAGCACTACCGTCCGGCCGTCGTAGGCTATTAGAGGCCTTCGCCTCGTACCCATATGCCGAAATACGCAATCTACCCAGCTGTCTTCGCCGCCCTCTCACTCTGTGCCGCGTCGTGTGCCCCCTCCGGCGACAACGCTGGTTCTACACCGGCCGGCGGCCGTAGCGGGGGAGGCCGGGGTGGCGGTGCCGCCGTCCCGGTGGTGACCGCACGGGCCGAACTGAAGGCGGTGCCGGTCACCGTGCCGGCCGTCGGCACGGTCGAGGCGATCTCCAGTGTGCAGCTCCGATCGCAGATCACGGGCCAGTTGACCGCGATCCACTTCACAGAGGGCCGTGACGTCCGGCAGGGAGATCCGCTGTTCAGCCTCGATCCGCGCCCCTTCCAGGCGGCGCTGCAGCAGGCCCAGGCTGTCCTGGCGCGGGACACCGCGACGCTGCAGAACGCACAGGCGCAGCAGACTCGGGCCGACGCCCTGTTCCAGCGCGGTCTGCTGGCGCGCGATCAGTACGAGAGCCAGCGCGCCGGTGCTGCGGCGCTGGCCGCAACGGTCGAGGCCGACAAGGCCGCCGTCGAGACGGCCAGCCTGAACCTCAAGTACACGGAGATCGCGGCGCCGATCTCCGGTCGGACCGGGGCGCTCGGTGTCCACGCCGGCGACCTCATCCGGGCGAACGACGCGAACCCGCTCGTGGTCATCAACCAGCTGTCCCCCATCTACGTGACGTTTTCAGTCCCGGGCCGTTTCCTGGGGGACATCAGGCGCTACCAGGCGCAGAAACCGCTGGCGGTCAGCGCTGTGTCGTCGCGCACGTCGCGCGCGGACATGGCGCCCGCGGCAGGTGCCGCCGAGGCCGCGAGCGTGGGCGGCACAGGCGGCAGGGCCGACAGCGCGTCCGCGACCCAGGCGGTCGGCGTGCGCGGCGCGTTGACATTCATCGACAACGCCGTCGACACGACAACCGGAACGATCCGGCTGAAAGCGACGTTCACGAACGGCGACGGCCAGTTGTGGCCGGGCGCGTTCGTGCAGGTCACGGTCAACCTGACAACCCAGGCAGACGCCGTGGTCGTTCCGACCACCGCCGTGCAGGAGTCTCAGGACGGCCAGTTCGTGTACGTGGTGAAGTCCGACCGCACCGTCGACATGCGGAAGGTGAGGGTCGAGCGCCAGCAGGGCGACGACGTCGTGATTGCTCAGGGCATCTCGGCGGGCGACGTGGTGGTGACTGATGGCCAGTTGAGGCTCACCCCCGGCGCACGGGTCTCCGAGCCGGCCCAGTCAGGCGGGCAGCGTGGTCCCGCCGCCCCGGCCGGTCGCGGCAAGTAGCCCGAGGACGAACCATGAACCTCGCCGAACCCTTCATCCGACGTCCCGTCGCGACGACGCTGCTCGTCCTCTCGATCCTGATCTTCGGCATCATGGGCTACCGGCTCCTGCCGGTGAGCGATCTGCCGACGGTCGATTTCCCCACGGTCCAGGTGAACGCCAACCTGCCGGGGGCGAGCCCGGAGACGATGGCGGCCTCCGTGGCGACGCCGCTGGAAAAGCAGTTCGCGACGATCGCCGGCGTCACGTCGATGAGTTCCTCCAACACGCTGGGCAGCACGAACATCACGCTGCAGTTCGACCTGAGCCGCTCGATCGACGCCGCCGCGCAGGACGTGCAGTCGATGATCGCGCGGGCGCAGCGGCAGCTGCCGTCCGGCATGCCATCGCCGCCGTCGTACCAGAAGGTGAACCCGGCGGACACGCCGGTGCTGTTCCTCACGTTGAGTTCGTCGACGCTGCCCCTGGTCCAGCTCGATCGGTACGCGCAGAACCTGCTCGCGCAGCGGCTGTCGATGGTGACGGGCGTCGCGCAGGTGAACGTGTTCGGGTCGCAGAAATTCGCGGTGCGGGTGGACGCGGATCCGCTCCAGCTCGCGTCCCGCCAGATCGGCATCGACCAGGTGGCGCAGGCGATTGCGGCGTCCAACGTGAACCGGCCGACGGGCACGCTCTACGGGCCGGACCGGAACTACGTCATCCAGGCGAGCGGCCAGTTGCTGAACGCCGCGGCGTACGAGTCGATCGTGGTCGCCTACCGTGGCGGCAGCCCGGTCCGCCTGAGCGAGGTCGCGCACGTCTACGGCGGCGTCGAGAACGAGCGCAACGCGGGCTGGTACAACGGCGCGCGCACGATCTATCTCGCCATCCAGCGGCAGCCCGGCACGAACACGGTGGAGGTGGTGGACCGCATCAAGGCGCTGCTGCCCGACCTCGAGGCGCAGCTGCCGGCGTCGGTCCAGATCAGGATTCGCAGCGACCGCGCGGTGCCGATCCGCGAGTCGGTCGACGACGTGAAGTTCACCCTCCTGCTGACGGTGTGCCTCGTCGTGCTCGTGATCTTCCTGTTCCTGCGCAACATCTCGGCCACGATCATCCCGAGCCTGGCGCTGCCGTTCTCCATCGTCGGCACGTTCGCCGTCATGTACGCCTTCGGCTACAGCCTCGACAACCTGTCGCTGATGGCGATCACGCTGTCGGTGGGCTTCGTGGTCGACGATGCCATCGTCATGCTGGAGAACATCGTCCGGCACATGGAGATGGGGAAGTCGCGCCTGCATGCCGCGCTGGACGGATCGAAGGAGATTGCGTTCACGATCGTGTCGATGACGCTGTCGCTGGCGGCGGTGTTCATCCCCGTGTTCTTCATGGGCGGCGTCGTCGGCCGGCTCATGCGCGAGTTCGCCGTGACGATCACGTCGGCGATCCTCGTGTCGGGCCTCGTGTCCCTGACGCTCACGCCGATGCTGGGCAGCCGTTTCCTGAAGGCTCCGCACCTGCTGCGTCACGGCTGGTTCTACAACGTGATGGAGCGCGGTTTCGACGCCTGGCTGGCCGGCTACTCGTGGACGCTGCGGCAGACGATCCGGTT
>JAPKZP010000532.1:0-1165 GCA_026393735.1 Acidobacteriota bacterium | reverse complement strand
GCTGCTCGTCGGCACGGTGTACCTGTTCAGGATCATCCCGATGGGATTCATCCCCAACGTGGACACCGGCCAGCTGCAGGGGCAGGTGGAGTTCATCCAGGGGATCGGCTTCGACGCCACGGTCGTCCGCATGAAGGACGTGATGAACGTCCTCGCCGCCGACGACAACGTGGCCGGCTATACGGCCAACGTGTTCGGATCCGGCGGCCGCCTCAACGTTGATCTGAAGGCCCGCGAGGCGCGCACGCTGACGGCGGACCAGGTGATCGAGGAACTGCGGCCGAAGCTGGCGCGCATCCCGGGCATCCGCGTGTTCCTCACCAATCCGCCGTCGATCCGCATCGGCGGCATGATGACGCGGAGCCAGTACCAGTTCTCGCTGCAGGACCCCGACACCGAGGAACTCTACCGGATGGCGCCGCGGTTCGAGACGGCGCTGCGCGGGATCGACGGGATCGAGGACGTCACCTCGGACCTGCAGCTCCGCAATCCGCAGGTGACCGTCGACCTCAACCGCGACCAGATTGCTGCGCTCGGCATCACGGTGGACCAGGTGCAGCTGGCGCTGATGTCGTCGTACGGGTCCAGGCAGGTGTCGCAGATCTTCGCGGCCGACGACCAGTACCAGGTCATCCTGCAGGTGGATCCGCGCTATCAGCGCGATCCGGCCGCGCTCTCGATGCTCTACGTGGTGTCGCCGGGCGGCAAGCTGGTGCCGCTGTCCACGCTCGTCTCGACGCGCCAGACGGTCGGCCCGCTGTCGGTCAACCACACCGGGCAGTCGCCGTCGGTGACGCTCTCCTTCAACCTCCGGCCCGGCGTGGCGCTCGGCGACGCGGTCGCCCGCGTGCAGGACGTCGCGCGCGAGACCCTGCCCGCGACCGTGACGGGGAGCTTCCAGGGCACGGCCCAGGCCTTCCAGGATTCGATGACCGGCCTCGGCTGGGTCCTCGCCCTGGCGATCTTCGTGATCTATGTCGTGCTGGGCATCCTCTACGAGAGCTTCATCCACCCGATCACGATTCTGTCGGGCCTGCCGGCGGCGGGGTTCGGCGCGCTGCTCACGCTGCTGCTCTTCAAGCACGACCTCAACATCTACGCGTTTGTCGGCGTCATCATGCTCGTCGGCCTCGTGAAGAAGAACGGCATCATGATGATCGACTTC
>JAPKZP010000558.1 GCA_026393735.1 Acidobacteriota bacterium | reverse complement strand
GGCAAGCCGAACCTGTCGGCCCGCCACAAGGGCTTGTAACCAAACAAACGCTGCTACCGTTGTTTGCTGACAGGCACTTACAATAGACGAATGACCTCATCCGACCTTCGCCGCAGTTTCCTCGAGTTTTTCGAGCAGCACGACCATCGCATCGTGCAGAGTTCGCCGCTCATTCCCGCCGACGACCCGACCCTGCTCTTCACCAACGCAGGGATGAACCAGTTCAAGGACGTGTTCCTCGGAAAGGACCGGCGCGACTACCGCCGTGCGACGAGCTCCCAGAAGTGCATGCGCGTCAGCGGCAAGCACAATGACCTCGAAAACGTCGGGCCCTCGCTTCGGCACCACACCTTCTTCGAGATGCTCGGGAACTTCTCCTTCGGCGATTACTTCAAGGAGGAGGCCATCGCCCTGGCGTGGACGCTGCTGACTGAGATCTGGAAGCTGCCGGCCGATCGCTTGCTCGCCACTATCTTTAAGGGCGAAGGCAGCGTGCCGCGTGACGAGGAAGCCCACGGATTCTGGCGCCGGTACGTACCGGCCGATCGGATCGCGGAGCTGGGCGCGGCCGATAACTTCTGGTCGATGGGCGAGACCGGGCCATGCGGGCGCTGCTCCGAGATTCACTACTTCAGGGGCAATCACCTGCCCTGCGCTGAGCCCGTGTGCCTCGGGCCCGCGTGCTCCTGCGATCGATTCGTCGAGATCTGGAACAACGTGTTCATGGAGTTCGACCGGCAGCCGGATGGCACGCTCGTCGGACTGCCTGCGCCGTCGATCGACACCGGCATGGGCCTCGAGCGCATCGCGGCCATCATGCAGGGCACGCTGTCGAACTACGACACGGACCTGTTTGCCCCACTGCTTGGCGCCATCGGCCGGATGACCGACCGCCGTCACGGCGGCACGATGGACCCGGCCGATGTCTCGATGCGCGTGATCGCCGACCACGCGCGGGCCATGACGTTCCTCATCGCCGACGGCGTCGTGCCCTCGAACGAGTGGCGCGGATACGTGCTGCGCAAGATCATGCGCCGCGCGATGCGCCACGGCAACCGACTCGGCCTCACCGAGCCGTTTCTCTGCACGCTGGTGGACGTGCTCACCGCCCAGATGGGCGACGCGTACCCCGAGCTGACGACCAGCCACGATTACGTCGCCCGAGTCGTGCGTGGCGAAGAGGAGCGCTTCGAAGCCGTGCTGGCAACGGGGCTGCCGCGGCTGGAGGATCTCATCGAGCAGTCGGCCGCCCGCGGCGTCGTCGCCGGAGACGATGTCTTCCGCCTGTACGACTCGTATGGCCTTCCCGTGGACTTCATCGAGGACACGGCGGCCCAGCGCGGGCTCTTGCTGGACCGGGAGGGATTCGAGCGCGCGCTCGAGGGCCAGCGCGAACGTGCGCGGGCGAAGAGCGCGTTCGGAGGCGCGGCGTCGGCCGAGTCCTTCTCGGCGTCGCCCAGCATACAAGCCGCCCTCCAGGCAGCAGGCGACCAGTTCGACGGCTACACGGCCACGCGAGTCACCGGCGTTCCAGTGGTCGCCCTCTTCGACGCGCAGGGCGCCGAGACGGCGGCGCTGGCCGCGGGAGAGGCTGGCTACGTGGCGCTGGTCCGGACGCCGTTCTACGCGGAGTCGGGAGGCCAGGTCTCGGACACCGGCCGGATCATCTCGGAACAGGGCACCTTCGCGGCGGAGGTCGACGGGCTGACAAAGGCCGTCGCCGGGTGGCCCCGCCTGCACCATGTGCGCGTCGAGCACGGCACGATGACGCCACAGGCGACGGTGACCGCGGAGGTCACCGACGAAGAGCGCGACGCGACCCGACGGAATCACACGGCGACGCACCTGCTGCACGCCGCGCTGCGCCAGGTCCTCGGCCCCCATGTCAAGCAGGGCGGCTCGCTCGTCTCACCCGATCGCCTCCGGTTCGACTTCGTGCACTTCGCGGCGTTGACTAATGAGCAGATCCAGGAGATCGAGCGCCTCGTCACGCGGGAGATCGTGCGCAACACGCCGGTCACAACCGAGGTGCGGCCGATGCAGGAGGCCGTTGCCGCCGGCGCGATGGCGCTCTTCGGGGAGAAGTACGGTGATCGCGTGCGCGTGGTGTCCGTGCCGGGCTTCAGCATGGAATTGTGCGGCGGCACCCACTGCCGCGCGACCGGCGACATCGGCGCGCTCGTCATCCTCCAGGAAAGCGGAATTGCCGCCGGCGTCCGCCGCATCGAGGCCCTCACGGGACCTGTCGCACTGCGCCACATCCAGGTGCAGCGCAACGCCCTGGACGGTATCGTCGGGCGGCTCAATGTCGCCCCCGAACAGGCCGGAGAGGCCATCGACCGCCTGCAGGCCGAGGTCAAGCGCCTTACGCGGGAGGTGGCGCAACTCAGGATGAAGGCCGCCATGGGAGACGGCGGCGCGACGCAGGACGACGTCGTGACCGTGGGCGATGTCCGGATCCTGACGCGCAAGATCGCGGATCTCGACAAGGGCGCACTTCGGGATCTGGCCGACTCGCTGAAAGGCAAGCTGGGCCGGGGCGTCGTGGTGCTCGGCGCCGTCGCCGACGACAAGGTCCAGTTCGTGATCTCCGTTACGGCCGACTTGACCAGCCGGGTTCATGCGGGCAAGCTGGTGAAGCAGCTGGCACCCATCGTCGGCGGCGGCGGCGGCGGCCGGCCGGATTTCGCGGAGGCCGGCGGGAAACAGCCCGAGAAACTCGATGATCTGCTTGTTGCCAGTCGAAAAGCCATTGAACAGCTGCTCGCGAGCTGAAGTCGCCGGCGCGTGGAGCCGATACAGTGGGGGAAGCGAATGACTTCCCCACGACTTCTCTACGCATGCGCAATCGGCTGGCTCGTGGCGGGGGTCGCAAACCCTGTCGAGGCCGCTATCTACAAGTGTGTCGATGCCAGCGGCAGCGCGGTGTTCACGGACAGCGCGGCCAAGTGCGGCGCCCCGGTGAAGACCTACGCCGTGCCCGGGTCGAACTATCGGTCGACGACACCGGCTGCGCCCGACTTCTCCACCAAGTACGACGACCTGGTCATGCAGTCGGCAGCCGACTACGACGTGCGGCCAGACCTGATCCGAGCCGTCATCCAGGTGGAATCCGGCTACAATCCCCGGGCGCGCTCGCCGAAGGGGGCCATGGGTCTCATGCAGCTGATGCCGGCCACCGCCGTCGAGTTCGGGGTCCGGAACCCGTACAATCCGGCAGAGAATATCCGGGGCGGCGTGGCCTACCTGAAGACCCTGCTGGACCGCTACGGCGACGAAACCCTGGCGCTGGCCGCCTACAACGCCGGTCCCAACGCCGTTGACAAGTACGGGAGTGCCGTCCCGCCGTACCGCGAAACACAGCAGTACGTCGACAAAGTCCAGAACATCAGTGCCCCGGCCGGCTCGACTACCCCGGGCCGGGTCATCTACAAGACCATGGTCATGGTCGACGGGCAGTTCGTCCCCCGCTACTCCGACACCAAGCCCTCGTCAGGGCCCTACGAAGTCGTCCACCGCTAGAGAAAAGGGGCCAGGCCCCACCCTTCGGGCCTCACCCTCCTGCGCGTCTCAACGCTGACGCGTCCGCCTCAACACGCACTGAACTGATAGGACTCCGCCCGCAGCAGCCAGGGCTGTGCGAACTGGTCTGGCGACAAGGACACCGCTCCTTCGGGCTGCCCGGCCACGACGGACGCCTCGTCCGATGCAGGCATCAGCAGGTCCAGTGGGAGCGCAAGGAACCCGCTGACGACCCACGGGCAGAATTTGGTGCCGGCGCCTCGTGCGATCACGGCCCTGGCCGCTTCCGGCGTCAGGCGCTCGCGGTAGTCGCGGGGGCTGGTGAGGGCGTCGAACGTGTCCATCACGCTGACGATGCGGACGAGATAGTGAATGGCGCGGCCGCTCAGGCCGTCGGGATACCCGCTGCCGTCGTAGCGCTCGTGGTGATACAGCACGATCCCGCAGACTTCGTCGTCGAACCCTGAACGGTGGGCGATCTCCACGCCCAGTTCGGGGTGGATCTTCAGCTCCTGCCACTCGCGGGCGTTGGGCCGGCCGGGCTTGTCGAGAATGCGCGACGGCACGAGCATCTTTCCCACGTCGTGGAGCAATCCGCCCAGCCTGATGGTCTCGATATCGTCGCTGCCCAGCCCGTATTGCGTGGCAAGGCGCACCGCGTAGGCCGACACCCGGAGGCAGTGCGATGCCACGCCCGGCCGCTTCCGTTCGAGCGCCGACGTGACCGCGTCAATGCTCCCCAACTCCGTCTGCAGCATGGCTCTCCTGGACGTGCCCGGCCGGCCTCCACGGGGGTGTGAGGGCGCGAGCGGCAGCACGTGACACCCCCATACGAAGGCAAGTCCGGTACCAACCCCGCGGTGGTCTGGCTCGGACCCGGGACTGCACGCCCGCGCACGCGGCTGCACGGCCGGCCGGAGGTTTTGGAGGAGCGCGGGCCGGTCGGGGCTACAGGCTTCGAGGCCCCGGCCCTGCGCGGTTGGTAGCTCGCGCGAAACGGCGTGAAATGCTATGATTGGGGTTTGGACGGGCGGGCATGGGGCCTGCCCGTGGGCCATCTGCTTCAGAGGATACTGTGGCTAGTCATGCTTCCGCGCTGAAGGCGCACCGCCAGTCCATCGTTCGCCGCGACCACAATCGCCAGCTTCGATCGAAGCTGCGCAATGCCTTGCGCTCGATTCGCGCGCTCGTCGATGAGGACGACTTCACGAAGGCGAAGACCGAACTGAAGGGCACGCTTTCCCTGATTGATCGGATGGTGACGAAGGGCGCGATCCACCGGAACGCGGCGGCCCGCTACAAGTCGCGGCTGCAGGCCCGGGTCACCGCTTCGAGCACGGCGAAAACGTAAGCCGGGCGCCGTCCGGCGCCCTCTCCTATCCGCACAATTCGACGACCAGCCGCTCCAGGAGAACGCGCGGTTCACCCCGCGACGTCTTCAGTGCGAGGTCCGTCCGGAACACCGCTTCAACCGCAGCGGCGATGCGCGGCGTCGCGAGTTTCGCCCGCGCGAACCACGCGAGCTGGCCAAGGATCATCACCGGCACCTCGCCGCCATCCAGCTTGAGCGCCAGTTGGCGCAGCGCCTCGCCCGTCGCCCGCCGCTCGATGGCGTTCGTCATGGCCCACGGGTCTTGCGTGGTAGGCGCACTGGCCACCTCACGAACGGCCGCCTCCGTGATGATGCCGTCCCCCGACGCGAACAGGAGCGCCCGCTCGAACTCCGCCCGCAGCCGGGTGGTGTCGC
>JAPKZP010000189.1 GCA_026393735.1 Acidobacteriota bacterium | reverse complement strand
CGTCCGGCCCGGCACGGTGATGAAGCCGAACATCAAGATGTCGCCCGGCCTCAAGAGCGAGGTCACGGTCGTGGCCAGCCCGGTCATTGACGTGCTCTCGACGGCAATCAGCAACAACATCAGCGCGAAGACCATCGACGAGCTGCCGAAGGGCCGATCCTGGGAATCGGTCGTTTCACTGGCGCCGGCGGTGAACGTGGAGAACACCAACACCGCTACGGGCATCTCGTTCCGCGGCGCCTCCATCGTGGAGAACAGCTACATCGTGGACGGCGTGGACACGACCGCGGTCGTGACCGGCGACAGCGGCCAGAACGTGGTGGTGGAGTTCGTGAACGAGGTGCAGGTCAAGTCGGGCTTCGTCGGAGCCGACTATGGCGGGGCGCTCGGCGGCATCGTTAACATCGTGACGAAGTCGGGCTCGAACGACTTCAGGGGCACGGGAAACTTCCAGTTCTCAGGTTCCGCGCTGACCGAGTCCCCAAGACCCCGGTTGCGGCTGGTGCCGACCAACACCACCCAGGCCGAATACGTGAACGACCCAGAGGATTCGATCAGCCAGTTCGACTTCGGGTTCACAGCCGGGGGACCGATCAGCCGCGACAAGATCTGGTTCTTCGGCGGGTGGATGCCCCAGTACATCAACACCGATCGCACGGTGACGTTCGTATCGAACCGGCAGACCGGCACGTACACCAACGACATCCGCCGCAACTACTGGATGGCCAAGGTCACAGCGCGTCCGACGCAAAGCGTGACGCTTAACGCCTCAGCGGCGGTCTCCCCGAACAACAGCCAGGGCACCCTTCCCGCCCTCGACGGCACAGGCGCCACGAACTTCGACTACGCAAGCCGGGGCAACAAGCAGGGGAAGCAGTCCTACTCCGCTGGCATGGACTGGGTCGTCTCACCGTCCTTCTTCGTCAACGCGTTCGCGGGCTACCTCAACAAGACCTACGTCGACGTCGGGGTGCCGACCGCAGACTCCTATACGTACTCGACCTCGAACATCGGACTCCTGGATGTGCCGGTCTCCTACCAGCACACTTCCGGCTGGCAGACCAGCCCGGCATCCTTCGGAATCTGGAACAACGACGACAAGCGGTTCAGTGTCGGCGTGACCGCAACCTGGTCCTTCAATGCCGGCGGACGGCACCTCTTGAAGTTCGGCACCCAGTACGCCCGACCGGAAACGTACATCAAGGACGACGCCCCGTATGAGTACATGTACTTGTACTGGAACGCGAGCACGGCCGGGCAGAGGGGGACCTATGGGTACTATCGCATCATCGACATCGGGCAGGACGGCCACGTCGTGAGCAACAACCAGGCGATCTTCGTGCAGGACGCCTGGTCATTCAAGAGGGTGACGGTAAACCTCGGCTTGCGCACGGAGCGGGAACACCTGATCCCCTACACCAACGCCGGGACCCCAAGCACTGACATCCTGTTCGGCTTTGGGGACAAGTTGGCGCCGCGGTTCGGGCTGTCCTGGGATGTGCGTGGGAACTCCTCCTGGAAGGTGTACCTCAACACCGGGCTCTTCTACGATCTGATGAAGCAGTCGGCGGCCCGCGACGGGTTCGGGGGCGGCAAGTTCAAGATGCTCTACTACACGCTGGACACGTACGATTACACGACGCTGCACGTGGCCAACCCGTCCGGACGCCAGATCATGGCCCTCGACTTCCGCACGCCTCACATCCTCGACCCAGCCATCAAGCCGGCACGGACCTTGGACATCTCCGGGGGCACGGAATTCCAGATCGGCAAGAGCCTTACCGCCAGCATCGGATTCGTCCACAGGCAAATCGCGGACGCCATCGAAGACGCCTACATCCTCCAGTCCACCGGAGCCTACCGGCAGGTGCTCGGCAACTTCGGGCAAGGGCTGATGGTCTATCCCTACGGCAACACTTTCCCGACACAGCCGGAATTCGTGCGGAAGTACGACGGCGTCGACTTCCAGTTACACAAACGGTTCAGCGACGGATGGATGGCCAACGTCAGCTACGCCTATAGCCGCCTCTGGGGCAACTTCGACGGCCTGGCGGATCAGGACACCCAGCAGTCCACTGATGTCAATCCCAACGTGGGGCTGTATTGTGACTATCTCGAGGGGTGCTACACAGCCAGCGGGGCCGTGGATACCGGCCGGCTATCGACCGACCGGCCCCAACAGTTCAAGATCAACGCATCGTACTCCTTCAACTTCGGCCTGACGGCTGGCGTTTTCTTCCAGGCCATGAGCGGTGCACCTGTCACGCCGAACCTGGGCGTCAACAGCGCGCTTGTCACGCACCCGGCAGGTCGCGGAGGCGCCGGCAGACTCCCGTCGTTCACCCAGACCGATCTCTCCCTCAACTACAACGTCAAGGTCACGGGAAGAGTCAGAGCAGGTCTGGTCTTCAACATTCTGAACCTCTTCAATCAGGACACGGCGATCCGGAAGTTTCAGAACATGCTCCCTGGACAGGGCGTGATCACGGTGCCCAAGACCCAGTACTTCCAGGGCTACGACTACCTGGCGTACTACAACGCCCTTCCGGCCGCCTCGAAGGACCCCCGCTTCCTGATGGAAGATCGCTTCCAGGCGCCGCGCAGCGCTCGCATCAGCGTCAAGTTCGACTTCTAGCCGGCCGTTTCACGGACGTGGCGCCCCGCATTCCCTGGGGCGCCGCGTCCCCGTCCTCGCGTTCCTGAGTCCGGGTGTTGTCAGTCCCGCCCTGGTGGCCGCTCGGCGTGCCTTCGTCCGGGAGGTATGGTTGTGAAGCACTCGAGAATCCGGCAAACGCGGGGCGCCTCATGGATTGTGGCGACGGCGATGGCGTCGGCCACTTGGCTGGCCACCGCACAGGCGCTGCCCGATCGTCCGACCGTGATGACCGCCTCCGGCCCGGTGGTCGGGACGATCACGCAGAAGGTCGCTGTCTACAAGGGCATACCTTACGCCGCGCCCCCGGTCGGGGAACGGTGCTGGCGCCCGCCCGCCGCCGTCACGCCATGGACGACGGCACGAATCGCGGACCGCGCCGGGCCTGCCTGCGGCTCAGCGTGAACCGGCAGAGGTAATTGTCGTTGAACCGTGACCCAACGGGCTCACCCAGGCCCGGCACTGAGGGGGGCCAGAATTCGGCGTCGTTGGGGGGCCAACATTCGTTGACAAACGCATTCCTGCGTCCACGCACGCGCACGCGTGTCGGAATGGTCGAGACCCGTTTCACGGAGGCGTGCCGACCGACCTGGTCCGCCTCGAGTTGACGCGCAGGAGGTATTCATGGACCGACGCAGCGTACTGGTTGGCGCGTTGGGACTCGCGGCCCTTCCGGCTCGAGCCCTTGAATCGCAGCAACCCGCGGCCGGGGCCTTCGACCTGGCCCGGCCGGGCGATGCGCTGCGGGCCCTCGTCAAGATGCGCGGCGACCTGGGCGGCGCGTCCGCGGCTTGGGCGTGGGGCGGCACCATCTGGAGCCACGTGCCCGGCGAGCAGGCCCGCAAGCTGTTTCTCTACGACGCGTTCGCGGTGTGCCGCTTCGAGGCCCAGGGAGAAGGCTTCCGGATGCTCAACCGCGAGTGCGGTTTCTACCGGGACCCCGACAGCGGAGAGATCCTGAAGCGATGGAGAAACCCCTTCCTTGGGTACGACGTGGACGTGATGCACCGGTTCAACGAACACGTCAACGTCGAGTTACTCCCGGGCAGCCCCTTCGCCGCGATCCCGACGGTGGTGATGGGCGACGACATCTGGTGGCGCCTTGAGGTCTTCTACATGCGGCCGAGCCCCCTTAAGCGGGCCGAGTATCCCCTCAACGTGCAGAGCGACATGTACCAGGGCGCCGAAGTCTACTTCTACCACGCGCGGCTGAGCGAGCTTCAGGACCCGGCGACCAGGACGATCGCCGCAGACGTGGCGTGGACGCGCCTCGGCCAGTGGGAGCCGTTCATGGAGATGGGCAACCGCCCCGGCGAGATGGTCTTCCATGCGGCCGGCAAGAGGTTGACCGGTGGGCCCGAGGAACTGCGCCAGGTGAATCGGCCCATGTTCGACCTCCTGCAGTCGCGCTACCCTGAATACCTCGAAGCGCCGCGGGAGTTCGTTCCGGGCACGATTAGCCAGTGGGATGCGTTCCGGGCGTGGCAGCAGGGCCGCGACCAGAAACGCTGACGGACAGTGAACCATTCCGCGCCGCTCAAGCGCGCTGGGTTGAACGCGACCACCGCGTGGTCGCATCCGATCCGACGCCCGGACACGCAGCGCTCGGGGTGACACGATGAACGCTATCTCCGGTTCAGCCAGGCTTCTGCTTGGAATATGTGCGCTCAACCTGCTAGCCAGCGGTGCTGCCGCGCAGGTTCCCGCTCCACCCCCGCCAGCCGGGATCCCGATCCTGACTTTCACCGGCACCTGGCGCCAGATCGGCGAACAACAGGGCCGGGCGGGCTACTACCGGATCCGAGAGTTCGCGGCAGCGATGACCCGCCTGTTCAGCGAGCAGGACGCTGTCACCTACTATGAACGGCTCGTCCGCGAGGGCATGATCCCGGACGATGTGAAGGAGCAAATCGCCGGCATCGCGGCGGGCCTTGCCGCCAAGGACACTTCCGACGATATCGACGAGACGAAGGCCTTCCGGATGGCGCTGCAGATCAACCTCATGATGGCCGTCGTCGTGAGCAAGCAGCCCCAGTGTACGGCAGTGGCCTTCACGTCACCGGCGGGCACCTATCTGGCTCACAACACGGATGGCGGCTTGCCGGCCCGGGAATGGGACGAGATCCATGTGTTTCGCCCGACCGACGGTGGCCACGCCTTCGTGTCGATCAATTTCGCTGGCGCGGTGGGCGGCGTGCTCGCGCAGAACGATCAGGGCCTCGCGCTGACCTTCAACGTCGGCAAACCCAACCCGAATCCCGCCCCGGGCACGAACTACCTTCTGGCGCTCCGGGAGGTCATTGCGACGTGCAGCACAGTGCGGGAAGCGATCAAGTACCTCCAGGACTTCGTGGCGGGAGGCCATTACTTCATGGCGAGCGGCGCGAACGTGATTCTGCTCGACCATAAGAACGGCGACATGGCCCGGGTTCAACTCACGTCGCGCGGCGTGAGGGTCAGCTATGGCAAGCCCCTTGCGGCCGGTGTTACATCCGTGTTCGCAACCAACCACTGGGACGATGTGGATGAGCGGTTCCCGGCGCCGGACGCCGCGAATCCCCAATTCACATCGTCGGTCCGGCGTTACAGCCGCCTGACGCAGATCCTCCCCTCATTGAAGGAATTCAACGCGGCCACGGGCTGGCGAATCCTGACGGACACCACGGCCTCTGATGGCCGTCAGGGGCCGAACGACGACACCATCTGTCGAAAAGGGCCGAGTGCAGGAACCGTCGACGCGATCGTGTTCGGGAAGAACTTCATCACGTTTTCGCCCGGCCCTCCGTGCGAGTACGTGCAAGAGTATGGACTGCCGCAGATCATGAAGGCGCCGTCGGCTCAGGACAACGACGCGTATGCCAGCGACGTCGCGCGGTTTCTCGCCGACTGGAAGCGGGTGGGCCCGCTCGCACCTCGGCAGCCGGCGGTGCGGTAGGGAATCGGGCCTGAGGGAGGAACCATGAACTGCCCCCCGGTATCGATACCCAACTCCCTGTACCGCTCGGTTCGATGTCTTGGATCACGGCTCGGTGTGAGCCCGGCGAAGATTCTCACATATCCGGTTGCATCAGCACCGCGATTCGAGTATATCATATTGACGGAATGTCTTAACATTAGGACCTTTCATCCAGTACGTCCCGCGGCGCAGGGCTCGCTCATGTCGTCGGACCGTTCGGACCAGGCAGTGTGCCGGCAGGATCTGCCGGCAGCGTGACTCTAGGGGGATCGCATGCCGCTTCAGTCTCAGGCGCGTCGGAGTCTACAGAACGTCGTCCATATCACCACCGTCCTGGCGATCATGATCCTCGCCCTGCCGGGGGGAACCGTCTGGGCCCAGAACATCGGCCAGACCACGGGCCAGATCGAGGGCGTCGTCGTCGACGCTACCGGCGCGGTCCTGCCTGGTGTCACGCTCACCATCACGAGCCCGGCGCTCACGGGCAACAAGGTGGTCGTGACCGAAGGCAACGGCGCCTTCGTCGTGCCGAACCTGCCGATTGGCGTCTACAAGGTCGAGGCGGTGCTCGACGGCTTCACCTCCGTGACGGTGGAGGGCATCAGCATCAGGCCTGGCCAGGTGATCAAGCCGAACATCAAGATGTCGCCCGGTCTCAAGAGCGAGGTCACTGTCGTCGCCAGCCCGGTGCTCGACGTGCTGTCGAGCGCGGCGAGCAACAACCTGAGCAAGGAAACGATCGAGGAGCTCCCGAAGGGCCGGTCGTGGGACTCGGTGGTCCAGCTGGCGCCCGCCGTCAACAACGAGACCATCCAGGGTGAGAAGGGCATCTCGTTCCGCGGCGCGTCCATCTCGGAGAATGCCTATATCGTCGACGGTGTGGACACGACGTCGGTGGTCGTGGGCAGCTCGGGGCAGGACATCATGCTCGACTTCATCGACGAGGTGCAGGTGAAGTCCGGCTTCGTCGGCGCCGACTACGGCGGCGCCCTTGGCGGCATCGTCAACGTGGTCACCAGGTCCGGATCGAACGACCTCAGGGCGATGCTGAACTTCCAGTTCTCGGGGTCGGCCCTGACCGGCGCGCCCCGCAAGACGCTGCGCGTGGTCCCGACCAACAGCGCCCAGGCCGAGTACATCAGCTACCCCGAAGATCCGATGCAGCAGCTCGACTTCGGCGGCACCCTTGGTGGCGCCATCAAGCGCGACAGGGTCTGGTTCTTCGGCGGCTGGATGCCGCAGTACATCAACACGGACCGCGACGCGACGATGTCCGACAAGTCGACGGGCACCTATACGTCCGAGGTTCGCCGGAACTTCTTCACCGGCAAGCTCACGACAAAAGCCGCCCAGAACCTCAACGTCAACTTCACGACCAGCGTCTCGCCGTACAACACGCAGGGGGCATTGCCATCGCAGGATGGCACGTCGTCGTCCTCCGTGGACTACGCGGCCCGCGGCACGCGTTCCAGCAAGATTGCGTATTCCTTCGCGATGGACTGGGTGGCATCACCGAAGTTCTTCATCAATGCGTTCGTGGGGTACCACACGAAGAAGTCCCACGACGTGGGCGTGCCGAACCTGGCCCGGTACCGCTACCAGACGTCCAACATCGGCATGGCGGGCGTGCCCGTGGAATTCCAGCACCCCATCAACTGGGAGACGAGCTCGCCCACGGAAAACGTCTTCAACAACGACGACACCCGGTTCAGTTTCGGGGCCACGGCTTCGTTCGCCTTCAACGCCGGTGGACGCCATATGCTGAAGGCCGGGTTCCAGTACGCCAGGCCGACGACGTATCTGAACTACGGATACACGAACCCTGACCGCGTCGATCTGCAGTGGAATACCAGCTTCGCCGGGCAGCGCGGCACGTACGGCTACTGGCGCGCGTTCGACGTCAAGCAAGACGGCCGCGTCATCAGCAACAACCAGGCCATCTTCGTGCAGGACACGTGGTCGGTGAACCGGTTCACCTTGAACCTCGGGCTGCGGACCGAGCGCGAAGACCTGAAGCCCTTCACGGACACGAGCGCCGTGACGAACATCCTCTTCGGCTTCGGCGACAAGCTGGCGCCGCGGATCGGCGTCGCGTGGGACGTGCGCGGCGACTCGTCGTGGAAGCTCTATGCGAACGCCGGCATGTTCTACGACATGCTGAAGCACTCCGCGCCGCGCGACGGGTTCGGCGGCGGCGTCTTCACGATCAACTACTATCCGCTCAACACGTACGACTACACCCAGTTGCACGTCGCGACGCCGGGCAGCGCGTCGTTCTTCCAGCTCGATCTGCGCGGCAGCGGAGACACCCTGGACCCGGCGATCAAGCCGGCGCGCACCAATGTATTCGACGCCGGGACGGAGATCGAGCTCCGCAAGGACGTCACGCTGGGCGTGGGCTACGTCCACCGCACCGTCTCGAACATCAATGAGGACTTCTACCTGCTGCAGTCGAACGGCACGTATCTGAAGGTCTTCGGCAATCCCGGGGAAGGAATGGTCACGCAGCCGTACGGGGCGGCCTATCCCGCGCAGCCGAAGTTCGAACGCAACTACGACGGCGTCGACATCCAGTTCCGGAAACGGATGTCGAACAACTGGACGGGAACCATGAGCTACACCATCAGCCGCCTGGAGGGCAATTACGATGGGCTCGCCGACCCCGACCAGCAGATCTACGCAGACGTGAACCCGAATCTGGGCATCTACTGCGACTACCTGGAAGGCTGCTACGCGGCGAACGGCCAGAAGGACTGGGGCCGCCTGAGCGCAGACCGCCCGCATCAAATCAAGCTCAATGGGGCGTACAGCTTCCCGTTCGGCCTGACCGTCGGGGCCTACTTCCAGGCCCTCAGCGGGCTGCCGATCACGGCCAATCTCGGCGTGAACAGCGCGACCATTACGCACCCGAACGGCCGCGGCGGCAATGGCCGGAACAAGATGCTCAAGCAGACCGACCTGTCGCTCACGTACGCGATCAAGACAGGCAAAGGCACGCGGGCGAGCATTCTGCTCAACATCCTGAACCTGTTCGACCAGGGCGGCCCGACCCGGACGTACCAGAACATGCTGCTGAACGGCGTCCCGCTGATCAAGATCCCGGTGGCGACGTACTTCACCGGCTATGACTACAACGCCGCGATCACCGCTCAGAACGTGGCGCGCGACCCGCGCTTCCTGATGGTGGACCGCTACCAGGCGCCGATCGCCGCACGCTTCGGCGTGAAGTTCGAGTTCTAGAACATCGAGACGTCTTACTTCCAGGGGCGGCACGCACCTCGCGTGCCGCCCGCTTTTTTTGTCCGCCCCCGCCGGATGGAGCCCGACCATGGAACACCTGCCGTCTCGACCGGACCGCCGCCAGTGGCTCATCTCCGCCTCGCTCGGTGCGTGTGGCACCCTGCTGG
>JAPKZP010000686.1 GCA_026393735.1 Acidobacteriota bacterium | reverse complement strand
CGCGCTCCTCGAGGGTCTTGACGGCCATCTCGAGTTCGCTCTTCGAGACGTCCTCGCCGTTGACGCGGGCCACGACGTCCGGCAACTGGGCCGGGACCGGCTTGACCGCTGGCGGCGCTACTGGGGTTCCCGGGGCAGGCGCCGGCGTCGATGCGGCGGGCGTGGCACCTGGAGCGGCCGCAGGGGCTCCTGTGGTGGACGCATCCTTCTTTGTGCAGCCGGCGGCCAGGAGCAGCACCACGAGCACGAGCAGAGCAGGTCGTTTGTTCACAGATTCTCCAAGTTCATCGAAGCTCCCACGGTACCAGACGCCCGGTGGTTCCGCAAGACACGGATGTTGCACCCCGCTGCGAGGTCTGGTATTGTCTACCCTCGGCATAAGCCCTTTGCCTTGACGTCCCATCTGTACTCTCCACCACGACCGCCATATAGCGCCACACCACGGCAGCCTGCCGTATAACCGCGAGGGAAATAAACAGCGTGTCAGTCCGGTTGTTTCTCGGAAATCTCCCCTACAGCGCCACGGAAGCCGATGTCCGGGCGCACGTCGCCGCAGTCGCCCCGCCGGTGTCAGTCGTCCTCCCGATGGATCGGGAGACGGGACGCCCGCGCGGGTTTGCCTTCGTCGACTATGCCGACCTCACTACCGCGGCCGAAGTGATCCGGCGCCTGAACGGTCAGCCGTTCCTGGGGCGGACGCTCTCGGTGAGCGAAGCGCGTCCCAGGGAGGAGCGCGGCCCGAGGCCCCCGATGGGGATGGGTGTTGGATCAGGCGGGATGGCGCCACGCGGTAACCCGTTCGCACCTCCGGGCGGCGATATGGTGGGACGTCCGCGTGAGCGGAATTTCGGCCCGCCGGCCCCGCCAAAGGGTAAGCCCACTCGAGGCGGCAAGGGACGCGGCGACGGCGGACCGAAAGGGCCGATCAAGGTGCGCGGCGGTGGCCGGGTGTATGACGTGGACGACCGCAATGTCGAGAAGGCCGCTGATGAGCCATTCGACGACTTTGCCACGAGCCTCCCGGGCGAGGACGTCGCCACGAACGTGCCTGGCGACGACAGCGCCGACGGCGACGAATAAACGACTGGACGCGAGGTGGGACGGCGCACCGCCGATCCCACCCGCGCGTACCCGCACGTGAGACGGACATGGCTCATGGCTAGCGGGTTCCCGCTGGTGCTGGCGGCCGGCCTCCTGGGCCTGTTGTGGGCCGGGCAGCGCCGCCTGCTTTACCTGCCATCCGGCGGTGTCGGCACTCCCCAACGAGCCGGCCTCGAGCGCACCGAAACGTTCCGCGTGACGACGGCCGATGGCGTCGCGCTCGGGGTGTGGCGCGTGGCGCCGGCGGGCGTGCCGCGCGCGACGGTCATCGTATTCAACGGCAACGCCGGCAATCGCAGCTTCCGTGCCCCCCTCGCCCGCGGGCTCACGGAGGCGGGCTACGCGGTGGTCCTCTTCGACTATCGAGGGTACGGCGACAGCGGCGGATCGCCATCCGAGGACGGCCTGGCGGAGGATGCGCGCGCCGTGCTCCGCGCCGTGCGAGCGCGCCCTGAGGCCGGCAGACGCCCCGTCGTCTTCTTCGGCGAGTCGCTTGGAACGGGGGTGGCGGTCAGGCTCGCGGCCGAGGAACCGCCCGCGGCGCTCGTCCTGCGGTCACCCTTCACGTCGATTACAGACGTGGCTGCGCATCACTACTTTTTCCTGCCCGTGCGGCGGCTGCTGTGGGACCGGTTCGACGCGCTCTCGCGAATCTCGCAGGTCCGGTGCCCGGTGCTCGTGGTCGCCGGTGATCGGGACCGCGTCGTGCCGTTCGCGCTGAGCCAGCGGCTCTTTGCTGCGGCACCAGCGCCGAAGCACTTCGTCACTGTGTCCGGCGCGGACCACAATGACGCGGATCTGGTCGGCGGTCCTCCCCTGATGGACGCGATGCTGCCGTGGCTCGCGCAGATCCAGGAGCTGAAGTGAGTCCGGCCCGGTGGGCGCGGGCAGGACGCGTCGCGGCGCTGTTCCTCTTCTGCGTCCTCCTGACTGTCGTCCACACGTGGCCGATGGTTCTCGCGCCGCACCGGTACTCCCGCGTGGACAACGGCGACTACCAGCTCAATGCGTCGGCGATTGCCTGGGTGAGCCACCAGGTGACGGCCGACCCCGCGCGCCTCTTCGACGGCAACATCTTCTGGCCGGCCAAGCGCACCCTCGCATTCTCTGAAGCGATGATCGTGCAGGGCCTGATGGCGCTGCCGATCATCAAGCTCGGCGGCTCTGCCGTGCTGGCCTTCAACCTGGTCATGCTCGCGGGGTTCGCGCTGACGGCCTTCGCGTTCGGACTCCTGGCGCGCCGCTGGACGGGAAGCTGGGCGGCGGCGGT
>JAPKZP010000070.1 GCA_026393735.1 Acidobacteriota bacterium | reverse complement strand
TCGCAGCCGAACTTCGATGACAACTCCACCATCGACCCCGTGTTCGGCACGCGGATCCGCAGGAGCAGCCCCGCGTGGGGCGCGCACTCCCGGATCTTCCCGATCTCGATCCGGTTGTCGAAGGTGACGAGCGGCTTGTACTTGTCGAGGTTCTCGAGCGTTTCCTTCGCCTTGACGGGATTCGCGTAGACGATCTTGTCCCACACGAAGTCCTGCCGCTCGCGCGCGGGCCGGTGCCGGATGAGGTCGTGCACCAGCATGAACTCCGGCAGCGACGCCACGTCGAAGCTGGCGCCGGCTTTGAACAGCGTCTTGACGATCTCCGGCGCGGGGTTGGCCTTCACCGCGTAGTACGCCTGCACCCGCGGCAGGTGGCGGCGGAACGCCGCGTAGTTCTCCCGGATGGCGTCGTGGTTCACCACGACGAGCGGGGTCCCGTGTTCACGGGCCAGCGCCTGCAACTGCCGCTCGGTGACTTTGGCCATCGTTCGGACTCTCGACGCGGCTCCACGACCCGTTCACGCGCCAGGCAATCGGGCGCATGCGCAGGTCGTGGGTGGGCCGCCTCTAAAACCTGGGGTTTGAACCGTCCATCATCTTGACCTTGTTGTGGCGGAAGTACTCGCGCGTCAGCGCCTTCACCATCGCCGGCCGCGAGTCGTAGAGCCGCCGCAGCTTCCGCGGCTTGTGCCGGGCGAGCGCGTAGTGCGTCAGGATGGGCATGGCGATCGTCGTGTCCGTGTAGCAGACCACGGCGTCGGGCAGGCGGTCCGGGTCGACCTTGCCCCAGCTGACGGCCTCGCTCGGCGTGGCGCCGCTCAGGCCGCCGGTGTCGGGGCGCGCGTCGGTCACTTGCAGGAAGTAGTCCTGGCCGAACTCCTTGATGCGGAGCACTTCCTGGATCTGCGGCTCGGTCTGCAGCATGAAGTTCTTCGGGCTGCCACCGCCCCACAGCACGACGCCGCTCTTTCCTCCCGATCGTTTCGCCGCCAGGACGAACGCGGTCGTCTCGTTCACGTCGATCGACGGATTCATGCGCAGCTTGCTGCCCCTGAGCTCGATCCCGGCCACGTTCATGCCGATGGTCGAATCGCCCGGAGACGACGTGTAGCACGGCACGCCCGCGCGGTAGGCCGCGGCCAGCACCGACACATCCTTCAGGCCCGCTTTGCGCTCCCACTCGGCCGCGTACCTGCCCAGCAGGTAGTGCATCTCGCCGGTGCCCATTTCCTTCTGGAACTCGGGCCGCAGCAGGATCTCCCGCAGGATTTCGTCGGTCGCCATGAGGCAGTCGCTGTACCCCATGAGCACGTCGTAGACGCGGACAATGTCGTTGTCGCGCAGCTCCGTGTCGTCCATCTTGAAGCTGCCCATCCGGACCGGGTAGTTCAGGGCGAAGTGGAGGTCGTGGTAGAGGATGGCGCCCGTCGCGACGATCCAGTCGACAAAGCCGGCCTTGATGAGCGGGACGACCGACGACACGCCCAGGCCCGCCGGCGTCAGCGCGCCCGACAGGCTCATGCCGATCGTCACGTCGGGCTCGAGCATCTTCTCGACAAACAGCTGGCACGACTCCCGGAGCCGCCCCGAGTTGTACGCCAGAAACGTGTCGTCCACCATGTCGGCAAGCTTGTCCTTGCCGGTCAGGTTGCGAGGCAGGACGCGGCGGCCGGAGAAGAACTTGTCGCGGTTCGGGCAGGCCTTTTTCTTCATCCACTCGGGCATGTCCGACAGGTCTTTCCGGTGTCGGGAATGGGCGCTCGGCTTCTTCGTCATGGTTTCGGATGCTCCAGGAGTTGCACGGACAATCTTGCCATTATAGGCTCGGATGACCACGTCGGGATCGGCAAGGTCGGCGCCGGACCGGGCCTGCGCGGCGTCGCGCGCCGGCGACGTGCCCGACTCACCCTCGAGGCGCAGACGAGGCGTTCGCGGAGTATCGAAACGAAGATCTCTTCAAGCCGCTCGCCAGGAAGGCGTGGGCTCGCGGCGTGATCGCCCTCGTGCGGCCGGCGGTCAGCGCGTCTCCGCTGCTCGCAGACGCTGGATGCGACTGCGAATCTGGCTGATGTGCGAATCGAGATGGGCGTCCGACATCAGGATGGCCTGAGACACGCCGAGCGGGCCGGCGATGGGATGCTTGAAGATCGCACGCCGGGCGCCCGCCCGGGTCAAACCGGCGACGAACGACCGCAGCCGGCGGTGGTGCTCGTCCCACCTTTCCCGAAGCTCGGCCAGGGACCGGTCGCCGGTCGGCAACATCGCCTTGGAAGGGGCCTTGACCGGGATCCTGAAGCGCAGGACGAACATGACGACGAGGTAGCGCGCCTGATTGCCGAATCCCCTGGGCTGCGCGGCGCGCGCGTCCAGCCTGGTGAAGTCGCCCACCACGTCGTCCTCCGCGAGCACGAGGTGCTCGATGATCTCGCGGATCGACCACTTGCCGGGAAAAGGGCGCGCCGTCAGCAAGGCCTCGTCCAGAGCCGTCACCTCCGCGAGGAGGGCGAGCCGCTTGCGCTCGATGCTGGCCAGTCGATCGATCAGCGTCATGTGCTCTTGCCCCCATCCACCCTGCGTCCCACAGTTCCGGCCCGGGTGATCACGCGCGATTCTACTGCATGTGCGAGGACGGGCGCTGCAGGGCGAAGGTAGGCCGCTCGCACATCACGCCCGTGGACGAGCCGCGGGTCTGTGCAACAGCACACCCAACCCGGTACCGACGGTCGCCACCACCAGCGTGAACACGGCCAGATAGAGGATCGACACGTACGTATTCGGGTGCAGTGTGTCCCGCAGGCCGAGGACGTGCTTGATCACGTGAGCCAAGGGCACGCACACCCACGCGGCCGCCGCTGGAACCCATCCTCGCCGGCCCCAGACGGCCCCGGCTGTGGCTGTCGCGGCGAGCAGCATGGCGACGATGACAATGGGGCTGACCTCTCCCTCGAACGCGAAGTTGTCCATGCAGACGATTGCGGCGCCGGCAACGAGCCCGGCGGTAACACGTACCGGAAGCCTGGACCAGAAGGCGGTGGGAACCATGGGGCTTGTCTCCTGCGCGAGCGATGGCCACGTCAAGGACGGCGTTCGATAGGCGTGAGGATGTCGGGAGACGGCCGGAACTCGCAGGCCGTCGTCAATCGCGGTTCTTTGGGACGGGCACCCGCGCGCTCACTTCTTCAATCCAGTTCAGCACCACCTCGATGTGGGTGGTCGCGCGATCGGATGGCTTGTCGCGGCGCTGGATCAGGAACCGCCGCCCGTCTGGCGCAACGTCGTACGCACGGATCGGGTGCGCCGCCGCGATAGCGGACGTCGAGAACAGCATGCGGGGCACGCCGACGGTCAGCGATGGGCTGGTGGTGACGGCAGCCACCATCATCCTGACGGTGCCCGGCGTCTGACCCGGCGCCAGATAATACAACTCGCGCCCGAGCGGGTCCCAGGCCGGATCCTGGCCGCCGTCGGACGACACCTGGACGCGGTCGCCAGCTCGACCGAACGGCTGGAGGTAAACCTCACGCGGCGACGAGTCCCGGTTCTCGTAAGCGACGACTGAACCGGTGGGCGAGAACGCAGCATCCTCGCAGGGCACCGGCGTCTCCAGCTTCCGAAGAGGCTGGTCGCGGCGCCATCGCCAGATGCTCCAGCCGATCATCCCGTCTGGCCCTGGCGGGCCGGCTTGCAGGAACCCGAGCGTCTCGCGGTCTGCGAGCCATGACGACGGCGTGGGATAGTCGCCAGTCACGAGCACTTCCGCCAGGCCGGTGCCGTCAGCCGCCCGCCTCCTCAACGATGTCTGTCCACCGGACACCGACTGATACACGATCGCCCGCCCGTCGGGCGACCACATGGGCCACTGCTCTTCATCGTCTGATGAAAGGCGCAGTTCGGTCTTACGCGCCAGGTCGTAGACCCGAATGTTGAGCCGTGTGGTTTCGAAGACCGCTGCCGCGACGCGGGTTCCATCCGGGGACAGCCGCGGCGCGCCGAAGAACATGTCCGCCACGGGCAGCAGTTCGACCTCACCCGTGCGGTCGATCCATGCGAGGGTGTCTCGACGTGGCCGCGCCACGCCACCACGGGCGTATACGAGGACGCCGGTAGCGGAGACGGCGAACTGGCCGCCCCCGGAGTCGCGAAACGTGTTGCCGTGGCCAACCGCCTGGGCGATGTCGTCCACAACGGGGACCGGAACGGCCAACATTCGCCGGGTGATGGAGTCGAACGGCGCTGCCATGAGGGTCCCGAGACGGAGGAACACGAGGTAGCCCTGGCCTGCAACACGAGCGTCGCTTCCTGACGCCAGGATTGTGTGTCCGCTGTCCCCTGCCGCCTGCACAGCGATCTGCTCCTCGCCCCACACGTAGTCGCGCGTGCGCACGGTGAAGAGGAAGGTCTTTCCGTCGGCCAGTGCGTGCGGCAGACGATGGCCCAACTCGCCACGCCTCAGCGTTGTCAGCGGTTTTGGTACGCCGCCTCCCGCAGAGACTTTCATCAACGCGCCGATCACACGGGCGAACACGACGTAGTCGTTCCCGAGCCAGGTCGCACCGTACGGCGGGTTGCGGACCTCCGCGGCGCAAATCGTGCTCACGGGCCCGCCGTCAATTGGCACCCGACGGAGGGCTCCGGGCGACCAGAACCCTACCCACTTGCCGTCCGGAGACAGGAAAGGCAACTGGGCACCAGCCGTGCCCTCGATCGGTTTGGCGGTCTCGCTGCTGATCGGACGGGCGAACAGCCGGGTCGTGCCGTCCGAGGCGCCGACAAACACGACCGTGCGGCCGTCTGCGCTGACGGCAATCGCCGAACGGTCCCCGCCGGGAACGAACGCCTGGGCAGGCCCCAGCCGGGTGGCCGGCGCCACGGGAATCTGCACGCGGGTGACCCCAGTCCCCTTGACCGAGCGCGGCACGCGACCCACGACCAGCCAGAGCCCGATCGCGAGCACGACGAGGGCCCCGAACGCCCACGACAGGATGCGTCGCGCCGGAGGCCGCCGGCGGGACGCGGGCGCATCGTCGGCGCCCGAGGGGCTGGCGGCCACGACCGGTGCGATGAACCGGTAGCCTCGCCGGGGCAGGGTCTCGATGAAATGGGGCCGGTCGGGGTCGTCCCCCAGGGCATCTCGCAGGCGCTTGACAGCGGTGTTCAGGCCCCGCTCAAAATCGACGAACGTGTGGGCGGGCCAGAGTTCGCGCTGGAGCTGTTCGCGCGTCACCAGCTCGCCGGGGCACTCGAGCAGTCGCGCGAGCAGGTGGAACGGCTTGTCCTGAAGGCTGATCGAGACGCCTGCCTTCCGGAGTTCACCTGAGCGGAGGTCGGCTTCGAACGCGCCGAACCGGACCAGTCGCAGACCGCCGGGCGCCGAGTCGGGCATACGCCTTCCTCTCGCTAGCTCCGCAGATGACGGGTATCTTACCTCCGGGCAACCCCAGCGTCACTTCCTGGCGAAATCCATCGCAAATTGGGGCGGATTGGCGTCGGCACGACGTCGCTCACATGTCGCGCCCCGTCCATTGAAGGGAGGCTTCTGCAGACCGATCGTGGCGCCACTGCATGGAGGAGGTGGCGCCGATGCGCGGAGAGCTCACCGTTGTCTGGGTCGCGTGCGCCGTTGGTCTCGGCCTGGGCCCGCCAGCCTCGCCCGGTAGTTTGCGGGCCGAGACGGTGCGTCTCCGGCTCGCTGTCGAGCGTTCGCAAGAGGATTCGAGGACGTTTGCTGCGCTGTCGGCAACGCTGAAACGCCACAACGTCATCGTGTACATCACGTCTGGCAGCTGCGATCTCGGCCGCCGTGACGCCTGTCTGCTGCACTACGTCACGACGGGCAGCGGGTATCGATACCTGAGGATCGTCATCCGTGACACCGCACCGCCCGCGCGACTGGCCGGCCAACTTGCGCACGAGCTTCAGCACGCTGTCGAAGTGGCGGAGAGCAACGCGGCAAACGGCAGCGCCGTAGCCGCGTTGTTCCGGCGCATCGGCAGCCCATGCGCCGGACAACACCTCACGACCTGCTACGAGACCGAAGCCGCCATCAGCGTTCAGTATCAAGTCCTGGCGGAAATCAACGCGGCGCGCCGCCGCTCGAGATAAGGCACGGACCGCCGCCCGGTAGCAATCGAAGCCCGTGGGCGGTCGCCGCGCGTCACCCGTTCGCGGCTCGTGTGGGTCTTGGTGGCCGTTCTTCCCGGAGGACGCGTCGGAGGGTCTGCTCTATCGGTTCCCGACCGGCCCGGACGTGCTGCTGAAGCGCCGCGTTGATGAGCGACTGGTAGTTGCCGCCACCCGCCGCATGTACCTGCGCACGAAACCAGTCGAGCACCTCGTTGTCCAGGCGGATCGTGATCCGCGTCTTCCCGGGTGACGTCTTCAGAACGGCCCCGCGCTTCCCACGGCTGAAGTCGTAGTCGCGCGTCATGTGCGGTCTCCGTACTGGCGGCGTTCTCGCGCACTCGCCGGCCTTGCTGAGATCAATCGGACACTGTCGCCGCGCCACGTGTAGACGACGACCAGCAGGCGACCAAGTGCATCCATTCCCAGGGTGAGATACCTATCCTCGTCGCCGGTCAGAAGCTCCCGCACCGTCGCGGCGGCGTCGTCCTCGAGCACCGTCGCCGCATCAGCGAAGTCGACGCCGTGCTTCTGGAGATTCGCAGTTGCCTTCTGACGGTCCCACTCGACGGACACGTCACATCCTCATTGTATGCACATTTGTGCACTACTACAACTGGGGAATCCGCGCACGAATTGTGGGCGGCCCGTCCATGAAGACGTGACCTGCAGAAACCGTTCCCGAGACCGCAGGCTGGGATTGCTCAGAAGCACGCATCGCATCCGAGCGGATGCTGCAGAAAGTGCGAAGTTTGGAGGGCTCCCGGCTTGCAGCTACTGCCGTCAGGCGCCGCGGTCGCTTCCACGTCGGTCGACCGAATCCTGCTACT
>JAPKZP010000644.1 GCA_026393735.1 Acidobacteriota bacterium | reverse complement strand
GAGGGCAGGCGGCATCTCGCCGAGGCGCTCCCGCCCGGGCTGGCCCGCGTCCTCGACGATGACGACCTGGAGAAGATACGGCTGCGACCGGAAAGGCTGCCCGAGCCAACGGCACCGCCGGCGCTGAGCCGGGACGACTGGCGAGGGGCCCTGGCCGTGTTCCTGCTGGTGTTCCTGTCCACCTTCCCCGTCGTCATTCCTTTCATCGTCATGTCAGACGCGATGCCGGCGTTGCGCGTGTCGAACGGCATTGCAGTCGCGTTGCTCGCCATGACGGGCTACACCTTCGGGCGTATCACGGGGCGGCGCCCCGTCTGGGTGGCCCTCTCGATGGTTGTGCTCGGCGGTGTGCTGGTGGCCATGACGATGGCGCTGGGAGGTTGAGGGTGAGACCAGTTGTCATCGTCACGGCGATCGGATGCATCCTGATGGCAGGGCTCGCGAGTGCCCAGTCCGCTCCGAAGCCGCCCGTCAGTCCCCGCCAGGATGTGCCGGCGCCGTCCGACGCCTGGTCCGTCTCGGCGGCGGTGTTCACCTATATCGAGCCGGACGAGGGAGCGTACGGCGTCTACCTGCAGCCGACGCTGACTGCGGACCGGGGCTGGCTGCACCTGGAGGGCCGGTTCAACTACGAAGATCTCGACACCGGATCCGTGTGGCTTGGCCGGAACTTCAGTGTTGGCGACGCTCTCACGCTCGAGATCACTCCGAGGATAGGCGCCGTGTTTGGCAACACGGACGGCGTGGCACCGGGTTTCAAGGGGACGCTCGGGTGGAAGACGCTCGAGCTCTACAGCGAGACCGAGTACGTCTTCGATGCTGGCGACTCCACGCAGAGCTACCTCTACACCTGGTCCGAGCTGGCTTGGGGCCCAGGTCGCGGATGGCGCGTCGGACTGGTCGTCCAGCGGACCAGAGTCGACGAAACCGCCACCGACATCCAGCGGGGGTTCCTGGCGGGCTGGTCGTCGGACCGCGTCGACCTCACCGCGTATGTCTTCGACCCCGCGGCGAGCCGGCCCACCGTCGTGCTGGGCGCGACCGTGCGGTTCTGATCGACGACCAGGGGCAGCTCTTCTTCCGCCGGGCCGACACGGGGGTCGGCCCCTACGGTGTGGCTGCAGATGTCTCCGTCGGGGGCAAGGCCCCGTCCTTGCCCTCAGACCCTGTCCTTGCCCGCAGGCTCTTTCCCTGCCCTTCCCCTGTTCGGCAGGCTCGCGCAACCGGGCATGGTTCATCTACCATGAGAAAGACACAGGCTCGGCCAACTCGGACGCGCCAGGGGAGAAACAGCGAATGAACACGAAGTGGTCGGCAGCGCTTGGCATCATTGCGGCGGTTGTGGTGATCGGGACCCCGTACGCCCAGGTGCAGAAGGTCGACGCGGAGAAGATGCTGGCGGAGCGATTCGGTTTCTCGGCCGCGGAGATCGGCCAGGCCCGCGCGGGACAGGCAGTGACGAAGCTTCTGCCGAGCAAGGAAGCCATCGAGGTTGGCGTAGGCGGCGCCGTGCGTGTTCCCGGTACCCCGGACCGTCTCGTCTACTGGTTGAAGGACATCGCGGGCTTCCGCAAGGCTGCGGAACTGGGGCTGTCGAAGAAGCTGAGCAGCCCGCCGCAGATCGGCGACTTCGCCGATCTCTCGCTCAGCGACGACGAACTGGCGGCGCTCAAGGCGTGCCGCCCCGGCAACTGCGACCTCAGGCTTGGCGACAAGGCCATCGCACGCTTCCAGGCGGACGTGGACTGGTCTTCGCCCGACGCCGCCAGGCGCGCCAGCGAACTGACCAGGCAGTTGATGCTCGGACACGCGCAGGCGTATCTGCGGGGCGGCGACGAGGCGCTCGGGACGGCGCACAACGAGAAGACGCCGCGCCTGACCGCAGACGAGTTCCGCTACCTGCTGTACCAGTCCACGGCCCTCTACGAGCTGGCGCCGGCGTTCGCGAACTACCTCGATAAGTTCCCGGCCGCCTCGCTGCCGGGCGCCGAACAGTTTCTGTACTGGGCGAAGGGCGGAGGCGGGCCCGAGGCGTCGATCACGCTGCATCAGCTCGTCATCTACACGGCCCCGGGCGGCGCGGTGTTCGTCGCAGACAAACAGATCTATGCGAGCCGCTACACCGATGCGCTCCTCGTCGTGATCTCCCTGGCCTCGACCAGCGACGGCGCGGGCTACTACGCGATGGTGGGCGCACGGGCCAGGTCGAGGATGCTGGATGGGATGGCCGCGCGGCTGCTTCGCGGTCGTGTCCAGAAGGCGACGATCGAGACGGCCAGGATGTACCTCGACTGGATTCAGCAGAGCCTGGCGTCGGCGCGGTAGCAACGCGCGCCCGACGCCCGAGTCTCTCAATGCTGGGTACCCCCGCGCGACAGTGACGGAGACGCTGTGACGACCGAGCAGCCCAAGAAACCCGGCGCGCTGGTGAGCCTGGCGCGGGCCTTGCGGTCCTGGCGCACGGCGTCGGTCGCCCTCCTCTCATTCTCGTCAGGTATGCCGCTCGGGCTCGTCTGGTACTCGATCCCTGACTGGATGCGCGACATCGGCGTGGACATCCGCGTCGTCGGGTTGTTCACGCTGGCCCAGGCGCCATGGGCCTTCAAGGTGGTGTGGTCGCCGCTGATGGATCGCTACGTGCCCCCGTTCTGGGGCCGTCGGCGCGGCTGGATGGCCGTCACGCAGGTGGCGCTCACCGCCGTCAGCCTGCTCTTTGCCGGTGTCGGTCGCCACCCCGATGCGATCTGGGTCGTGGGCGCGCTCGCACTCGCGGTGGCGCTCGCCTCCGCCTCGCAGGATATCGCGGTGGACGCGTACGCCGTCGAGGTGCTGCGTCCCGAGGAGCAGGGCGCTGCCGTCGGCGCGCGCATCGCCCTGTATCGCGCGGCGCTCGTGGTCTCGGGCGGGGGAGCGATCACGCTGGCGGGGCGTCTCGGCTGGCCGACGGTGAACGTCATCCTCGCGCTGCTCTACCTGCCGATGCTCCTCATCACGTGGAAGGCCCCGGAGCCGGAAGAGCAGACGCCCGCGCCCACCAGCCTGCTCCTGGCGTTCGTCCTGCTCTACAAGTTCTCGGACCAGCTCACGCAGGCGCTGACGCGCCCGTTCCTGATCGACATGGGCTACAACGCCGACCACCGCGGCATCGCCCTGGCCACTGTGGGCCTCGTCGCGACGATTGTCGGCGCGCTCATCGGCGGCTGGGTGACGACGATCCTGGGTCTCGGCCATTCGCTGTGGATCTTCGGCTTCCTCCAGGTGTTCTCGAATCTCGGCTACTACTTCGTCTCGCTCGCCGGGGGGCCGGTCCTGCCGCTGATGTACGGCGCCACCAGTTTCGAACTGTTCACGTCAGGCCTGGGCACGGGCGCCTTCTCGGTGCTCCTGCTGCGCATGACGCAGAAGCGGTTCTCGGCCACGCAGTACGCGTTGTTCTCCAGCCTGTTCGCGCTGCCGCGGCTGCTTGCCGGCCCGATCGCGGGTGTCGCCGTGGACGCGATGGGGTGGTCGACGTTCTTCCTGTCGACGCTCATCATGGGCGTGCCGGGCCTCGTGATGCTCGCGCGCTTCGTTCCGCTCGGGGTGCGGGAGCCCGTGTTCAGCGTCGAGGAGGTGCCGCCCAAGCCGCCGCTGAGACCCGTGGCGATCGCGCTGAGAGGCGTCGTCGGTGGCGTGCTCGTGGGCGCGGCGGGCTTCGTGCTCGATGCGCTGCTTGCGGCCATCAAGACCATGCGCGAGACGAAGGGCGCCGGGTTCGATCTGGGCGCCGCGATGCGGCGGCTCGCGCAGCCTGCGAACATCTCGGACTGGGTCGAGATTGGCGGGATGGCGGCCTTCGCCATCATCGGCGGCCTGTTCGTTGCCGCCCTCGTAGCTGCGCGACGCGGCGCAGGGCGCGCGGTTGCCGCTGACCGCGGCGACGCCAGCAACTTCGGGCAGTAGCCCGGGGTCTTCAGACCACGGGTCACGTCAGAAACGAACCGTCAGGCCCCCGTTGATCTCGATCTGGTTGGAATACTGGGCGTCGCCAGTCACATAGCAGCCCCAGTAGGGGTCGCACCACATGCCCGTGGCGTCAGTCTTGATGTAGGTCGGCGTCCACTGCATCCCGACGCGAAGCCCGATATGCGGCGACGGGAAGGCCTTGAGCCCGCCGCCGAAGGTCATCGAGAACACGGTCTGGCTGTTCGTCTTCCCCGCATCACCGTTGACCTTGGTGAACTCCACGCCTCCATAGCTGGTCGCACCGGCGCCGACCAGCACGTAGAGACGGGCCCTGCCGTCCCCCTCGCCGAAATTGAACGCTACGTACGGGTGGTACGAGCTGACCGTCAGATTCCCGAGATCCCTGGCAGCCGACGGCCCGCTGATGTGCATCTTGCTGAGCTGGCGGCCGAAGAGGAACCCGACCTCGAAGTTGCGGCTCGCATTGAAGCCGACGCCGAGCCCCCACGACGGAGCATCTTTCGGTTCGATGCGGTTGAACTTGCTCCCGTCGAGGCCTGTCACCGTGTCGCCCGAAACGCCGTCCGAATAGGTCCAGCCGAACAAGGCGCTCACTTCTACTCTTGCGGGCTGAGCCAACGCCGGCGCCGCCGCCAGCAGGATAACCATCAATGCCAGTCCGAATATCCGACGTGACTGCGACATCTCCATCCACCTGTTTCTTGGGTGACTCAACGTTGACCGTCACCACCATCGTCAGTTGCTGCGACCTCGTGCCGAACCTCTTCCCGTCCTCTTCCCCTCCTGGAATTGTATGCTGAACGTGACTGGGAAGTACTGGCCGTTCGCGTTCCGGGAGGTGCCTGACGTGGTCAAGGCCTGGCGGTTCCCGTCCGCTCGCCTGCATCATGATCGGGTGCCGATTCCGGCCCTGGAACGTGGTAACGTGACTCTCCGGTACCGATGAAGGAGATTGACGAAATGAAGTACATCGCCAGGGTGGCCGTTGCCGTCGCGTTCATGACGTGTGGAGGCGTGGCCGGCGCCGACGCGGGCGTCAAAGTAAAGATCACCTACGACAAGACTCACGACTTCGGCACTGCGCGGACCTTCGCGTGGCATCCGGACGGCGCCGGGAAGGTGCTCGTCCTCGAGCAGACGGGGGACGATCCGAAGGTGCTCCTCGATCGCTTCGACCCGGTCATCAAGGCTGCCATTGAGGCGCAGCTCAACGCGCGGGGCCTGAAGCTGGTCACCGCGGGCACGCCGTACCTGTACATCCAGTACTACTTCCTCATGGGTCCCAGTTCCGAGTCGCAGTTCCGCGGGCAGTTCATTGGCGGCGTGCCCGCCTGGGGTCTTCCGGACTTCGCGATGACGACGAGCTCGCTGAAGATCTTCGAGCAGGGGACCATGGTGCTCGATCTTGTCGACACGAAGGAAAAGCAGACATGCTGGCGCGGCATCGCCGAGGCCGAAATCCAGCGTCAACGCACGCCCGAGGAGCGCGAGAAGCGCATCCAGGACGCGGTTGCCGACCTTCTGAAAAAGTTCCCGCCGAAGATGAAGAAGTAGGCTGGCGCCGGGCTCGTTCTTTGACGGAGGTCAATCATGCGCAAGTCATCGCTCGCCGTCTTCGTTTCCGTGCTTGTCCTCGTCTCGTGGTTCGCCGCGTGCAGCACGGAACCGGCCGCTCCGCCAGCGGCGCCTCCGGCGCCGGCGGTCGATGCCGCCGCCCTCCAGGCGTTCGCCCCGCTCCCGGATGCGGTGCCAGCGGCTACGGGTGCTGCGTCCGAGGACAGGATCACGCTCGGCCGCATGCTGTTCTTCGAGCCGCGCCTCTCGAAGAGCCAGAAGATTTCGTGCAACAGCTGTCACGATCTGGCCACCTACGGCGTGGACAACCAGCCGACCTCGGACGGCCACAAGGGACAAACCGGCGACCGCAACTCGCCCAGCGTCTACAACGCCGCCGCGCACTTCGTGCAGTTCTGGGATGGCCGCGCCCAGGACGTTGAGGCGCAGGCCAAGGGGCCCGTACTGAATCCCGTTGAGATGGCCATGCCCGGCGAAGCCCGCGTCGTCGCCGTCCTCGAGTCCATGCCCGAGTACGTCGCGCTATTCAAGAGGGCGTTCCCCGGCGACAAGAAGCCCGTGACCTACGACAACATGGCTGCGGCGATCGGCGCATTCGAGCGCAAGCTCATGACGCCGTCGCGGTGGGACGCGCTCCTCAAGGGCGATCAGAACGCACTGACGCCGGAGGAGAAGATCGGCTTCCAGACGTTCTCCGATTCGGGCTGCCAGGTCTGCCACAACGGCGCGCTCGTCGGCGGATCCCGCTACGAACGCCTCGGCGCCATCAAGCCGTTCCCGCGGTCCGCAGATACCGGCCGGATGAAGCTCACCCACGATGCGGCCGACCGGGCGGTCTTCAAGGTACCGTCGCTCCGCAACGTCGAGAAGACCGGTCCGTACTTCCACGACGGCAAGACCGCGACGCTCGATCAGGCCATCCGCGACATGGCCGACTACCAACTGGGCAGGAAGCTGACGGATCAGCAGGTGAAACAGATCAGCGACTTCCTGAAGGCCCTGACCGGCAAGATCGACCCCGAATACACCAGGCCGCCGGTGCTGCCGAAGAGCACGGCGACGACGCCGAAACCCGAGGAAAGCTGAGCCCCGCTAGCCGAGCCACACGCGCGCGTTGCGGAACAGGCGCATCCAGGGACTGTCCTCGCCCCAGCCCTGCGGCGCCCACGACAACTGCACCGTCCGGAACACCCGCTCTGGGTGCGGCATCACAACCGTAAAGCGGCCGTCGGCGGTCGTCACCGCCGTCAGCCCGTCCGGGGAGCCATTCGGATTCATCGGGTAGATCTCCGTGGCCCGGCCGTGATGGTCGACCGAACGCGCCGCTACGATCACGTGCCTCGCATGATCCGGCACGTCGAAGACCGCGCGGCCTTCGCCGTGCGCCGTGACGACGGGCAGGCGCGACCCGGCCATCCCCGAGAAGAAGAGCGACGGGCTCGGCAGCACCTCGACCGTGATGAGCCGGGCCTCGAACTGCTCCGACACGTTCTTCATGAACCGTGGCCACGCCTCCGCTCCGGGGATGAGCTCCTTGAGCGCCGCCATCATCTGGCAGCCGTTGCACACGCCGAGCGCAAAGGTGTCGGGTCTCGCAAAGAATGACGAGAACTCGTCGCGGGCCCGCGCATGGTAGAGGATTGACTTCGCCCAGCCCTCGCCACCACCGAGGACGTCGCCGTACGAGAAACCACCGCATGCGGCAAACCCGCGGAAGGCACAAAGCGACACCCGGCCCTCGATGATGTCGCTCATGTGGACATCGTGCGCCTCGAACCCGGCGCGGTCGAAAGCCGCCGCCATCTCGACCTCGCCGTTGACGCCCTGTTCACGGAGAATGGCGACGGGCGGCCGCGCGCCGCGCGCGATGTACGGCGCCGCCATATTCTCGTCCTTGTCGAAGGTCACCACGGGCGAGATCCCCGGATCATCCGCGTCCAGAATGCTTTCGTATTCCTGCGCTGCCGACACCGGGTTATCGCGCCGTGACTGCATGAGCCACGTCGTCTCGCTCCACGCGCGTTGCAGATCCACCCGGGGCGCGCGGAACACGACGTTCGCGCCGTCGACAATCGTGACCGTGTCATCGTCGGATGGCCGCCCGATCGTCCTGGCGTCGAGCCCGTACCCGCGGACGACGCGCAGAACACGCCCGAGGTCGGTTGCCCGCACCTGAATGACGCCGCCGGGCTCCTCGGCGAAGAGGCCAGCGAGCAGGCCTCCCGGGCTCGGGCTGATCGCGCCGGCGTCGAGTTCGAGCCCCGTGTGACCCGCGAACGCCATCTCGAGCAGCGTGACGAAGAGACCTCCATCAGACCGATCGTGGTAGGCGAGCACGAGATCGGAACGCCGCAACTCGGCCAGCGCTGGGAAGTAGTCGCGGAGGAGCGCCGGGTTGTCGAGGTCCGGGGCTTCGTCGCCCGTCTGCCCGTAGACCTGCGCCAGGATCGATGCGCCGAGCCTGGCGCGGCCCGGCGCGAGATCGATGAGCACGAGTGCCGTGGCACCGCGGTCGGTTCGCAGCTGCGGCGTCCAGGTGGTCAGGACCTCGTCGCACGGCGCGAATGCCGAGACGATGAGCGAGACAGGACTGACGACGGCGCGCGGCTGGCCGGCCTCCTCCCACGTGGTGCGCATCGACATCGAGTCCTTGCCGACCGGGATGCTGATGCCGAGCGCCGGACAGAGGTCGAGGGCGACAGATCGGACGGTGTCGAAGAGCGCGGCATCTTCGCCTTGCGCGCCCGCGGCCGCCATCCAGTTGGCCGACAGCTTGACGAGGGAGAGCGATTGGACCGGCGCGGCCGCCAGGTTCGTGAGCGCCTCGGCCACCGCCATGCGGCCAGACGCCGGGGCATCGATCGACGCGATGGGCGCTCGCTCGCCGATCGCGAAAGCCTCGCCGGCGTTACCCTCGAACGACAGCAGCGTCGTGGCGCAGTCTGCCACCGGCACCTGCCACGGACCGACCATCTGGTCGCGCGCACAGAGGCCGCCAACGGACCGGTCGCCGATCGTGACGAGGAAGGTCTTGTCGGCGACGGCCGGGGCCCGCAGGACGCGGTGTATGGCGTCCGGGATCGTGATGCCGCCGGCGTCGAAGGGCCGCAGCGCCGGACGCGCGCGCCTGACATCGCGGGTCATACGCGGCGGCTTGCCCAGGAGCGCCGGCAGGTCCATGTCCACCGCGTGGACGCCGAACACCGGGTCGGCCACGACGAGATGGTGATCGGTCGTCGTCTCGCCGACCACCGCGAAGGGGCAGCGTTCGCGATCGCAGATGGCGCGGAACCGGTCGAGCTGGTCGGCCGCGATCGCCAGGACGTACCGCTCCTGGGCCTCGTTGCACCACACCTCGCGCGGTGTCATGCCGGGCTCCTCGTTCGGCGCCGCGCGCAGGTTGATGCGCGCGCCGCGGCCAGAGCCGTGCGCGATCTCCGGCAGCGC
>JAPKZP010000813.1 GCA_026393735.1 Acidobacteriota bacterium | reverse complement strand
CGAGCTCGGCAAGGTGGGCCACGTGGATGCGTTGAGGATCGTCGAGCCGTGTCTGGCCGACGACAGCCTGAAGCGCGAGGCGTTGCAGGCCTACGAGCGCATTGCCGAGTCGCTCTCGGGCCGGGAGCCGGCGCTGGCGAAAGAGGCGCTGCAAAAGGTGTTGGCGATGTCGACCGACGCGGGCCTGTGCGACAAGGCACGGGCGGCGCTGGAGAAAGTCAAATAGTCAGGGCAACCTCTGACGGAGAGAATCGCGATGAACAGTTCACCCCGACGATCCCGGGCAACGCTCAGCCGGCGGCAATTCCTGAAAGCCTCGGCTGCGGCCGTGGCCCTTCCGTATTTCATTCCCGGCTCTGCGCTGGGCAAGGACGGCCGCCCCCCGCCGAGCGAGCGAATCGTCATGGGCGGCATCGGCATCGGCAACCAGGGCGGCGGCGATCAGGGCTCGTTTCTCGGCCGCGAGGACGTGCAATACGTCGCCGTTTGCGACGTCAAGAAATCCGTCCGCGAAGGTTCGAAGAGCCGGATCGACCAGCGGTACGGCGACCAGGGTTGCGCGACCTACAACGATTTCCGCGAGCTGCTCGCGCGGCCGGACATCGACACGGTCCACGTCGCCACGCCTCGCTCACCATCCACGAGGGCCGCGCGATGGTCGAGACCGCGCGCCGCTTCAACCGCGTCGTCTCCGGCGGGAGCCAGCGCGTGATGGGTGACTACATGAACACCGTGCGCAAGTGCTGGAGCGGCGAGATCGGGACGCCGACGGAGGTGTTCGTGAATTGCGGCGGTCCGTCGCAACCGTGCTACCTGCCGGGCGCGCCGGTGCCCGATGGCATCGACTGGGACATGTGGCTCGGCCCGGCGCCGTATGCCCCGTATCATCCGTATCGGATCAGCGGTTCGTTCTCGATCAATGGCACGAGCTGGCGCTCGTGGCGCGACTATTCCGGCGGTGGCATGACCGACTGGGGCGCGCACCATTTCGGCGGCATGATGTTCGCCGTGAACAAAATGGAGGAAGGCCCCGTCGAGATCCTCCCGCCGGACGACAAGGATCGCAAGTTCCTCACGTATCGTTTCGCCGACGGGATGCTGCTCTATCACGGCGGACGGGTGGACGTCGTCGGCGACGGCAAGCCGGTCGCGCCGCGCGAGATTCCGAAATACAAGGGGACCGGCGGCATCTACGGCGACTTCATCGAGTGTGTGCGGACGCGCGAGAAACCGTTCCGCGACATCGAACGGGCGCACCGCACCGCGTCGATCTGTCATCTGGGCAACATCTGCTACCTGCTGAACCGTCCGCTGAAGTGGGATCCGGTGAAGGAGGAATTCCCCGGCGACGAGCAGGCGAATCGTCTGCGCGACCGCGCCCGCCGCGAGCCGTGGACGATTTAGCCCGTGTCGTGAAGACGGTGGACGCGGCGGCCAAACAGATCGTGGTCATGGTGACGCGCGAGTTGACCTTCACCCTCACGGACGGCACGAAGATCCTGCGCCGCGGCGAGGCGAAGAAGCTCGAGGACATCAAGGTCGACGACAAGGTGAGCGTGGAGTACGTGAAGCAGGGCGAGACCCGCACCGCGAGCCGGGTCACGATCCTGGGCGACAAGTAGCGCGCATCCCGGGACCGAAGACCGTCGGCAGAATCATTCCGGAGGTAGGGACGGCTGTCCCAGCCGTCCGAGTCGGGGACGGACCGGCCGGAAGGATGGCAGAATCATTGACAGCAGAACCAAGGGGACGGGAGTCGCCGCCGGTCGAAGGAGTGGCCGGGATGATTCTGTCGTGAATGGTCCTGTCATGCCGCAGGCCGGGCCGGGACGTTTTTGGCTGCCGCATATGAACCTTGCTCAAGAACAGAGACTCACCGGACGCGCAGTGCAAAGAAACGCGAAGGGCACGCGCCTGC
>JAPKZP010000539.1 GCA_026393735.1 Acidobacteriota bacterium | reverse complement strand
AGACGGCGGCGCCGTGGCCGCGTTGTTCCGGCGCATCGGCAGCCCATGCGCCGGACAACACCTCACGACCTGCTACGAGACCGAAGCCGCCGTCAGCGTTCAGTACCAAGTCCTGGCGGAAATCGACGCGGCGCGGCGCCGCTCGAGATGAGGCATGGACCGCCGCCGCGCTCGCTTCCGGGTCGGTCGACAGGATCCTGTTACTTTTCGATCCGCCTCCCGTACTGGAAGCGCCCGTTCTTGTCAGACGCGAGCTCGGGGTCGCTCTTGTCCACGGCAAACGTGGCGGGGTCAGCGCCTTCGATGACAGAAGCGGCGTAGTAGACGCGCTTCGCATCCTTGCCATACCCGAAGCCCTTGGTCGAAGGGCCGATCACCTGGAAGGTGGGAGCATCGGCGCCGGGGATGACCTCGTTGAGGTGATAGACCTGCTTTGCGTCTCTGGTGTAGTTGTAGGTCATCAACTGGAAGGTCCGAGGATCGGCACCCTCCAGTACGAAGTCGTGCCAGTAGACGCGACGGGCATCCTTGGCAGACTCGCCGCCGACAAACTGGAAAGTCTTCTGATCAGCCTCGGTAAGAATGCCTTGCTGGAAGTACACCTGTTTCGCGTCCTTCGCGTAGTGGTACCCCAGGAACTGGAAGGTCGCGCCGTCCGCGATGGGCGTCATCTCCTCCCGCGCGTAGTAGCCGTGCGCGTCGTAGCCCCAGATCTCCAGGATGTCCGCCGAGTCCGCATCCGGCCGCACCACCGTGAACGCCTTCACGTCGCGCACGTGCAGCGGCGTCACGCCCCAGTAGTAGTCGTGCTTGTCCCGCGCGACGAGGCCTTTGCCGAGGGGTTCGAAGGTGGCCGGATCGGCACCGGGAATCACGGCACCCCCGGAGTACACCTGGCGCGCGTCCCTGGCCCACGCCCCTTTCGCCATCAACTGGAACGTCGCCGCCTGCGATCCTTCCAACATGCGGCCTTCGAAGAACACGTGCTTCGCGTCCTTCGCATAGCCGAACACCGGCAGAACCTGGAAGGTCCTGGCATCCGCCTCCGGGATGCCGCGCTCGCGCCGCTGATAGACGAGCCCCCCGTAGCCGCCCTTCATCGCGTCCGGCGTCTCGCGGTCGACCCAGTAGACGGCGTTTCCACGGACCTCGTATCCCGTCGCCGATTCCGACGGCCCGCAGCCGCCGAGCAGCCACGGCACCAGCGCCGACAGCAGGAGGCCGATTCGGGGCGATGTCATCGGGTTCCCCTTCATGTCCAGTTGCCACCTCGTCTGTACGGTGTTCCGATTGCCACTATACCCAAGAACGCGACAAGATGGGGAGTTCATGAGGAGTACACCGTGACCGAGCCCGAAGAAGATTTCGCTGCAATGTTCGAGGCCTCCCTCCAGGCGAGGCGCTTCGAGCGGGGAGAGACCATCGAAGGCACGATCGTCGCGATCGGCCCGGAGGTGGCGTTTGTCAACGTCGGCGGCAAGGGCGAGGCGCAGATCGATCTGGCCGAACTGAAAGACGACGATGGCGTACTCGAAGTGGCTGTCGGCGACCGCATCCAGGCGATGGTGGTGTCGACCGACGGTGGGCTGACGTTGTCGCGGAAGCTCGCGCGCGGCGGCGCGACCGATCGGCAACTCGAAGACGCGTTCCGCGCCGGCCTCCCGGTGGAAGGCAAAGTCGAACGGGCCGTGAAGGGCGGCTACGAGGTACGCATCGCCCGCTCGCGCGCTTTCTGCCCGTTCTCCCAGATCGACATCATCCGGAACACGACAGCAGCGGATCACGAAGGGCACGTCTACGCCTTCCGCATCCTCGAGTACAAGGAGGGCGGCAGGAACCTCATCGTGTCGCGGCGCGCCCTGCAGGAAGAGGAGCAGAAGGCGCGAGCCGAGGAAGTCCGGCAGACGATCGTCGCCGGCGCGGTGCTGACCGGGCGCGTGGCCTCCGTGGTCGACTTCGGCGCCTTCGTCGACCTGGGCGGCGGGATCCAGGGCCTGCTGCACATCTCCGAGATGGGCTGGTCCCGCGTGGCTGACGCGGCAGAGGTCGTGACGCCCGGGCAGGAGATTACCGTCAAGGTGCTGCGCGTCGACGAAGACACGAAGCGGATCGCCCTCGGGCTGAAGCAGTTGCTCGACGACCCGTGGGCGACGGTTCCGACCAGGTACGAAGTCGGCCAGGTGCGCCCGGGCCGCATCACCCGGCTTGCGCAGTTCGGCGCGTTCGTCGAGCTGGAACCGGGTATCGAAGCGCTGGCGCACGCCTCCACGTTCCCGCCGACGGGCCGGGCGGGCGGCTGGTCGAAGTCGGTCGCCGTCGGGACGACCGGCGGGTTCGAGATCCTGGTCCTCGACCTGGAGAAGAAACGCATCGGCGTCGCGCTCGTGATGGAAGGGGTCGCCCGGCAGGATGGAACGGCCGCCGTACCAGGCGACGATGATGTCCGCGACTACCAGGCACGCACGGACGTCGAGTCGGCAGGAGGATTCGGATCGCTCGCCGAGAAGCTGCGCGGCGCACTCGAGCCGCGGGAGAAGTAAGGTCGAGCGTGGCGGTCAGCGAAAGAGGCCCGGGAGTTTGCCGCCTTTCACGAAATCGAAATCCGGCGCGAACCGCACATCGCAGGCGCATACGGCTTGCCAATGCCCCGTGCCGCACTCCCCGTATAATCAGGTCAGCCAGGAAGCCACTGATGCACGAGTCCCACGAGAAGGAAGGCGTCGTCAAGTACACCGTCCAGCACGCCACGGCTCGGCTCTTGCTGCCGCCGGAGATGCCTGAGCTGTTTTCGTGGCGGCGCCGGCTCCGCCAACTCGAGCTCATCGGCGAGGACGCGCAGGGGCTGGGCTACGGGAACATCAGCATCCGGCTGTATGCGTCGCCACGCTTCCTGATCACCGGCAGCCAGTCGAGCGGGCTCATCGAGGTCGACCAGCGCCACTTCGCCGAAGTGTCGGTGATCGATCTCGATCGCAACGCGCTGCGATCGAAGGGCGAGATCCCGCCGTCCTCGGAAGCCCTGACGCATGCGGCGCTCTACCAGACGCGGTCGTCGATCCGCGCGGTCGTGCACGTCCACTCGCACGCCATCTGGTCGGCGTACAAGGACCATCTGCCGACGACGAAAGCGGAGGTGCCGTACGGCACGCCGGAGATGGCCTACGAGATGATCCGACTGCACAAGAGGCACGCCCTCGCCGACCTGGGCGTCATCGTGATGGGCGGCCATCAGGATGGCGTCGTCGCCTTCGGCCGGTCGCTGGCCGAGGCCGCGGGCGAGATCCTCAAGCTGATCCCCGCCAGGGGCTGAGACGCGACAGGCTGTTTCACGGAGGGACACCGTCCCTTCACGACGCGCAGCCGGAGATCGCCTTGTACTCCGGTGGCGGTTCAGGCCGCTGCCGGCTTCGCCCGCCGGCCGAACCAGCGGTGCACGAACACATCGAGTCCGGCGAAGCGGCCGCTCCCCGTCACCAGGATGACGACGAGCGCGCACAACTCCACGAGGTTCTTGTTCACGACGAGGTAGCTGCCTTCGGTGGGGATCGCGTAGAAGTAGCCGACGAAGGGCGGATTGCACAGGTAGAACAGCAGGATGAACCCGATCCCACCGAGGCTCGCGAGCCGGGTGAATAGACCCAGGATCAGGCAGAGCCCGACGATGGTGAGCCCCCACATCGTGACGAGGTCCGCGTTGGCGAGCAGGTCCGGGT
>JAPKZP010000330.1 GCA_026393735.1 Acidobacteriota bacterium | reverse complement strand
TGATCGTGTAGATCCCCGTGTACGGAGGCTCGTACACCACCTGGATCACGGAGCCGACCGGGAGCAGGGTCGGGTCGGCGGCCGCCACGCCAGTGCGGGGCCAGACGCCCGACGCCGTGAGCTCGCCCTTGCAGTACGCGGTTGCCGCGAACCGCAGCTTCGCACCCGGCGCCGGAACGGCCGACGCCTCCCGCAGCACGGCCTGCCGCGCGGCATAGCGGGAATCGACCGTCGTCACCTGGTAGACGGAGGCGAAGGCCAACGCCGCGACGCCCGTGGCCACCAGCTTGCGCCCGTCGGATGTCGAGATCTTCATCGGTCCTCCGGCGATGGGGGCACGTGGTGGCGCAGGTGCAGGTGTTTGCGGCCGGCCACGATGAACGGCAGTGACACCGCGTAGGACAGCGCCGACAGGACGGTTGCGCCAACGAGCGACCCGAACACGAACGGCCACACCAGCGGCTCGAGCAGGCGCCCCAGCCCGGACCAGAACTCGCGGCTCACGAACGACAGCTCCAGCAACTGCCGCAACCGGAACGCGAAGTCCGGGGGCGTGTGCGTGCCAAGGACCGCCGCTGCCGCCATGGTCGTCGCGGTGTAGTACGGCGCGATGACCCACGGCAGGTTCGTATACACGCCCAGAATCACGGCCACTCGGTTCAAGTTGAACAGGAACGCGAATGCCAGCCCCAGCAGCGTGTGAATCCCGAAGAACGGCGAGAAACTGAAGAACACACCCAGCGCGTACGCGGCGGCGGTTCGACGCGGCGAGTCGTGGATGTGGAGCAGCGACTCCATCCACCTCCGGACGAGCGTCTTCGTCAGGTGAATCATCGGAAATGCACGTACCCCGAGGGCACCCTCTCCCGCCGGCCTTCCCGGGTCCAGACGACGTCCGGCATTGTTCCAACCGTCCCGATTCGCGTCAAGGGGAGATCCCCCAGCTGGTGCCGGACCGTGAGGAACCGGCGGCGCGCCCGAGGGCTGACGGTGAAGAGCAGCTCGTAGTCGTCGCCTCCGGTGACGGCCGCCAGAACTGCATCCTGGCCCAGAGCCGTGAACCAGGCCTCGGCGGCCGGGGCGATCGGGATGGCCGCGGAGTCGACCTCGATGCCGACGGCAGACGCGGCCGCGAGCTGGTGGAGACCGTCGGCCAGCCCGTCACTCAGATCGACGCAGGCGCTGGCCGCGCGGTTGCGCCCGAGCAGCGTGCCGAGACGCACGCGCGGCTCGGGGGCGAGGAAGGCCGCCTCGCACCCGGCATAGGCCGGATCGCGAACGACGGCCGTCTGGAGCGAGGCGAGGCCGGCCGCCGCGGCCCCCAGCTGTCCGCTGACCCAGACCTCGTCGCCCGGACGCGCGCCGCTGCGCCGCAGCACGCGCCGGCGATGCACGGATCCGGTCGCCGTGATATCCACCATGAGCGGGCCCGGGGATCTCGTGATGTTGCCGCCGACCAGCCTCACGCGATGGCAGGCGGCCAGCGCCAGCAGTCCGTCCAGCAGGGCGGTGAATTCGGTGACCGGCAGCGCAGGCGGCAGGACCAGGGAGAGCAGCGCCAGGCGCGGCGTCGCGCCCATGGCCGCCACGTCGCTGAGGTTCACGGCGAGCGCGCGGTGGCCGATGGCCCACGGCGGCGTGAACGCCCGGTCGAAGTGGATGCCCTCGACCAGGGCGTCGGTCGTGAACACCTCGAGGAGGTTCCGCTCGGGCTCGACGACGGCGGCATCGTCGCCCAAGCCGACGGCCACCCACGAGGGCGCAGGAGGGACACGATCGCGGATGAGCGCGATCAGCGCGTGCTCGCCGACGTCGCTGACGCTACTTGGCGTACTCAACAGCGCGCGTCTCGCGGATGACCGTCACCTTGATCTGGCCCGGGTACTCCAGTTCGTTCTCGATGCGGCGCGCGATGTCCTTCGAGAGCCAGACCGCTTCCTCGTCGGTGATCTTCTCGCTCTCGACCATGATGCGGATCTCGCGGCCGGCCTGGAGCGCGAACGCCTTCGAC
>JAPKZP010000365.1 GCA_026393735.1 Acidobacteriota bacterium | reverse complement strand
GATGCCGGTATAGAGCATCCAGACGAGTGTGTCCGCGTTGCCCCACGCGAAGAGCAGGTAGCGCGCGGTCCATGCCGCCATGCCGATGAGCAGCATCTTCTTCACGCCGAGGCGGACGAGCATCCAGGGCATGATCAGCATGAAGCCGATCTCGGACATCTGCCCGAGCGTCATCTTGCTGGCCGGTTCCACCATCCCGATCTCGTTCAGGTACAGGTTGGTGAAGGTGTAGTAGAACTGCAGCGGGATGCAGAGCAGAAACGACCCGATCACGAAGACCGCGAACGACCGGTCCTTCAGCAGGGCCAGCGCATCGAGGCCCAGAATGGCCCGCACGGTGACAGGTGCGCCCGCCATCTTCGGCGGCGTGTGCGGCAGCATCAGCGAGTAGAGCCCCATCGCTGCGGACGCGCCGGCGGCCAGGCGCAGCGGGAGCGCCGATGACTCGACGCCCATGCGGCCCACGACCAGGCCGGCGACAATCCACCCGATCGTGCCGAGCACGCGCACGCGCGGGAACTCCCGCGCCGGGTCGTCCATGTGGTGGAACGAGAGCGAGTTCGTCAGGGCGAGCGTCGGCATGTAGCAGAGCGTATAGCCGAGAAGCACGGGGTAGAACGTGCCGAAGGTCTGCTGCGACGAAGCCAACCACATCAAGGCCGCACCGGCCAGGTGCAGCACGGCCAGGATCCGCTCGGTCGAGAAGAAGCGGTCGGCGATCATGCCGACGAAGAACGGCGAGATCATCGCCGCCAGCGCCGTCGTCCCGTAGGCCAGCCCGATCTGGGTGCCGTCGAACGTCAGCGTCGCCCCGAGGTAGGTGCCCATCGTGACGGACCACACGCCCCAGATGAAGTACTGCACGAACATCATCGCCGACAGCTTCACGCGAACCATGAGTGCTCCCTGCGTTTCGTTCAGGAGGAGACTCCGCAGGGGCGGACCCCCGTGTCCGCCCGCGAACCCTAGAGCGGCTTCACCTTGATATTCCGGTAGCTCACTCTGGACTGGTGGTCCTGGATCGCGATCCGGCCCTTGGTCGCCTTGCCAAACTGGGGGTACGGGGCGAACTTGCTCTTCTCCACGCGGGCGTTCCAATCCGGGCTGCCGACCTCGAATTCGAGGAGTTTCGTGCCGTTCAGCCAGTGCTCGACGTGCGTGCCCTTGACGATGATCCGGGACTGGTTCCATTCGCCGGGCGTGCGGGTGACGTCCTTCACCGGCGCGTAGAGCGCGTAGCACGAGCCGGCCGTTGTCTCGGGCTTCTTGCCGTCGGCGTGGCCGGCGTTGTCGAGGATCTGGTACTCGGGCGCGCTGTGCCAGACGGAGGTTGAATCCTCCGTCGCCCGGACGAACACGCCGCTATTGCCCGCGGGCGCAATCTTCCATTCGAACACGAGTTCGACGTTGTCGAACTCATCGACCGTGACGATGTCGCCCGCTTCAGCCGTGCGCGTCAGCGTCCCGTCTTCGACCGTCCAACCCGCCGGCATCGCGGGCTTCCTGAAGCCCCGCCATCCAGCCGTCGTCGTGCCGTCGAAGAGGAGGCGCCAGCCGGCGGCCATCTCTGAAGTGGTCAGTGTGTTGATAGTGCCCGTCGCCTGCCCGGCGGCCGTGGACGGCATCAGGACCAGCGCGGCGCCGGCGCAGAACATCACCAACAGGGCAGCAGTCAGGGCAAGTTTCACGATGCGTCCTCCAGTGTCGGGGTAAAGTGCCACCCATTCGGAACGGCTGTCAATGTACCCGGAAGCTGCCTTCGATTCAGTTCAGGCCAGGGAAGCCTCCGGGCTACGACGCCAGCAGTGTCCTCAGGCTCGCGAACGACTCCCGCGTGCAGTCCATCGGCGACTTGCCGTCCGGATACGTCTCCTGCTCGAGCACAATCCACTCGGTTCCGCCGACCGACGAGCAGGCGTCGTACACGGCCTTCCAGTCCACCGAGTCCTGGCCGAGGATGGCCTTCCGGTCAGTCTCGCCCTGCCGCACGGTCGGCTTGAAGTGCGTCGTCTTCGTCCGGCCGGGGTACTTCCGGATGTACGCGACGGGGTCGAACCCGGCCGCGAGCGTCCATCCGCAGTCCTGCTGGAGGATCACGTCTTTCGTCGTCCGCTCGGCGAATAGGTCCCAGTAGGTCTTGTCTCCGTCCTTCTTGAACTCGCCGGTGTGGTTGTGGAACCCGCATGCCATGCCGCGCGGCTTCAGCGTCTGCGCGAGCTGATTGAACTCGTCGGCGAGGGCCTTGCTCTTCTCGGGATCGGTGAACGCCGCATCGCCCGGCACGACGATGAATCGGCAGCCGATCGCCTGGTGGAAGTCGATCGTGGCCGTGAGTGCGTCGCCGCGCAGGACGTCCATGCGAACGTGCGTCCCGGCCACCTTCAGCTTCAAGGCCTTGAGCCGGTTTGCCAGTTCCGGTGCTTTCCCGGCGTAGTTGTAGTAGCCGGCGAACTCGACACCCTCGAACCCCATCGCGGCCACCTGCTCGAGGGCGGCGTCGAAGTTCTGTGCGCAGTCCTGCCGGACGGAGTAGAGCTGGAGGGCCGCCGGGATCCGGCCGGCAGCCGAAAGCGGCAGGCGATCCGCCAGCGTCCACGCCAGCGGTATTGAACCCGCCATCCCAAGAAACGATCGGCGAGTCAGCTGATTCGTGCGATTCGTCCGAAGGGAAGGATCTGGAGCGCTCGTGTCACGCATGGTGGTGTCCCTGCCGTCGTTGGGCATGGTTGACGGACTGGCGGCAATTCTAGTCCCGATCCGTGCGCGGGACACGGCGTAATAGAATGACCGTGTGCGAAGGACGACACGGCCATGAGAGTCCTGATCGTCGAAGACGACCAGAAGGCCGCCGGGATTCTGAAGCGTGGGCTCGAGGAGGAGGCGTTCTCCGTCGACCTCGCCAATGACGGCGGCGCGGCGGAGCAGGCGGCGGCGGCCGTCGACTACGACGTGATCATCCTCGACTGGCTGCTGCCGGGAAAGCAGGGCATCGACATCTGCCGCGAACTCCGTCTCCGGGGCATGTCCGTTCCGATCCTGATGCTGACGGCGAAGGACGCCCTCGAGGATCGCGTGGCGGGCCTCAACACAGGGGCCGATGACTACCTGACAAAGCCTTTCGCTTTCTGGGAACTCGTGGCGCGGATCCGTGCCCTGGTGCGGCGCGCACGCAGCGCGCGGTCGCCCCTCCTCAAGGTCGCCGATCTGACGCTCGACCCCGTCACCCATGTCGTCACACGGGGGGGGCAACCGGTGAGCCTGACCGTGAAGGAATACGCGATCCTGCACGTGCTCGCTCAACACGCCGGGAGAGTGGTCAGCAGGGCCCAGCTCGCCGAGTGCCTCTGGCACGACGACCTCAACAACGTGATCAACCTCGTCGACGTCTACATCAGCCGCCTGCGCAAGAAGATTGACGACGGGGCCGAGGTGCCTCTCGTACGTACGGTTCGTGGTCGTGGTTACCGTCTCGCAGCAGAGGCCGAATGAGGCGCTGGGGATTCAGGACCCGCCTCACGCTCTGGCACACCGCTACGACGACGGCTGTGCTCCTCGCAGTTGCGGGGTCTGCGGACTGGCTCCTTACGCAGAGCGTCTTCGGTCAGCTGGACTCGGCGCTTCTGGTCATCGGGGAAACCGAAGCCGCCTCGTCGCTGGACAGTCCCGCGGGGTTGCACCTCCACGAGGTGGAGGCGCTGTTCGATTCGAAAGGCCAGGCCGTGGCCGGACTCGACAAGTTCGTGCAGATGATCGACAGCAACGGCTCCGTGCTGCTGCGAAGCCGATCGCTGGGGACGTCCGCCTTGCCGTCTCCGCCGTCGGTCGTCGCTCACGTTCGACGAGGAGAGCGGGCCGTCGAGACCACGTCCCTGAGCAACGGGGAACCGATCCGGCTGCTGACCCTCCCGATCAACGTGTCGGGCTCGCACCCTTTCGCCGTGCAGGTGGGCACGCCGCTCCGGCCGACCTACGCCTTCCTGCAAACCGCTCGGCTGCTGTGGCTGGGCGCGACGATCGCCATCCTCGGCGCAATCATCACGACCGGAGCCATCCTCGCGCGAACCGCGCTGAAGCCCGTGGCGAGCGTCGTTGCGCAGGCGCAGCGCATCGGGCAGGCGATCAGCGGGCGGCGCCTTCCGCACCCAGGCACCGACGACGAAATAGGGCGGCTGGTGTCGACGCTCAACCAGATGCTCGACCGGCTGGAGCGGAGCATCGAGGTGGACCGCCGCTTCACGGCCGACGCGGCGCACGAGCTCCGGTCGCCGCTGTCTCGCCTGCGATCGGAACTGGAAATTGCGCTGCGGCAGCCGCGGAGCACCAGCGAGTATCAGGCGGTCATCCGGTCGGGCCTCGACGAGACGGAGCGGATGACGGACCTCATCGTGTCGCTGCTGACGCTTGCCCACCTCGATGCCGGCGACACCGGCTGGGTGCCCGGCACGCCCGTTGGGGTCACCTCGGACGCGTTCGAGGCAGAGTGCGGCCGTCTTCGGGACGAGGCGAACCTGAGGCGGATCGACGTCGTGATCGATCCGTCACCCCGCCTGGAAGTACTCGTGCCTCCCGGGATGCTCACCCTCCTCGTCGGCAATCTCCTGCACAACGCCATCAAGTTCTCGCCCCCGGGCGGGCGCGTGTGCGCGAGCGCCATTGCGATCGGCGGGGAGGCCGTTCTGTCGGTGACCGACCAGGGCCCCGGCGTTCCAGCCGACCAGATGCCGAAGATTTTCGATCGGTTCTTTCGGGGAGATCCTGCGCGCTCTGGAGCCGTGCCGGGCGTTGGGCTCGGACTGTCGATCTGCCGCGCGATCGCGGAACGGTACCACGGCACGATTGACGTGGCGCGCAACCCGGCCGGCGGACTCACGTTCTCGGTCCGCGTACCGCTGGCGCCCGCGAGGAGCGACCAGCCCCGCAGCACGACCTAGCGGCCGTTCCGGAGATGGGGGTCAGACTCCATCGTCCCGACTACGCGACCGCGCTCTCGAGCATCGTGATCGTCCCCGCGTCGGCATCGAGCTCCACCTGGACGCCGAGCGGAAGCGTGAACTGGCGATCGACGTGGCCGATCATCGCACCCGAGTAGACGGGTACGTTGAGGGGCTTGAGGTGGTCGTTCAGGATGTCCGGAATCGTCAACGATCCGAATCCCTCCCCGGGCGTGCACTTGTCGCAGGTGCCCCAGACGACGCCCCTGGCCTGGGCGAGAATGCCCGCGAGCTTGAGCTGTGTGAACATGCGGTCGAGGCTGTACGGCTCCTCCTCGACATCTTCCACGAAAAGGATGCAGTCCCGGAAGTCCGGGAGGTATCCGGATCCGATGATCGTCGTGAACACCGTGAGATTGCCGCCCAGCAGGCGTCCCCTCGCCCTGCCCGGCGTGATCGTGCGCGTGCGGTTCTTCACCGGCACCAGCGTATCGTCGGTTTCCTTGAGGTTGGCGAAGGTCGCCGCCTCGCCGTTCCACAACACCCGCTTCATCCAGTCGACGTTGAACGTGTTCCAGCCCGACACGCCGACCGGCCCGTGGAACGTGACGAGCCCGGTCTTCGCACAGAGGGACAGCAGCAGCGCCGTGATGTCGCTGTAGCCGATGAAGACCTTGGGGTGCTGGGCGATCATGCTCCAGTCGATCAGCGGGAGCAGGCGCGCCGCGCCCCATCCTCCGCGGATGCAGTGGATTGCATTGATCTCCGGGTCCGCAAACATCGCGTTGAGATCGGCGGCCCGATCTTCGTCGCGGCCCGCGAAGTACCCGCGTCGATCGAACACGTGCTTGCCGAGCTTGCCCTTCAGTCCCAGCGCCGCCAGCGATTCGAGCAGGACGTCCACGGACGTCGGGTCCCACTGGGCACTGGACGGTATGACCAGGCCCACGGTGTCGCCAGCCTTGAGCCTGGGCGGCTTGACGATGCCGCGCGGGGCCGGCGGGGAGGGGCGTTGGCGATCTCGCGAACGGGCACCGGCCGGCCG
>JAPKZP010000243.1 GCA_026393735.1 Acidobacteriota bacterium | reverse complement strand
ATCGCCCGGTTGACGACGACGCCGGCGACGCACCCGCCGCGCAGTCCCATGGAGGCGGTGAGCGTCAGCACCGTCGACGATTCCATCTCGTAGTTCAGCACGTGCAACCGGCGCCACTCTTCGGTCGCGCCCTGGAACCGGCGCGGCACGTAGCCGGAGTAGGAATCGTGCCGTTCCTGTCCCGGGTAGAACGTGTCGCAGGAGGCGCTCACGCCGGCGCGGAAGGGCACGTTCAGCCGGGTCGCCGCAGCGATCGCAGCCTGGACCACTTCGGGGTGCGCCACGGCCGGGTACTCGATCGGCGCATAGTGCGTCGACGCCCCGTCGAGGCGCACGGCCCCGGTCGTCACGATCACGGTGCCCACGGGCACGTCGGGCTGGATGGCGCCGGTCGTGCCGACGCGCAGGAACGTCCGCACGCCAAGTTGTGCGAGCTCGTCGATGGCAATCGAGGCCGACGGCCCGCCAATCCCGGTCGAGGTGATGAGCACGGGCGTGGTCCCCAGGTAGGCGATCCACGTCCGGTACTCGCGCTTGTTCGCCAGTTCACGGGCGCGCTCGAAGGGTGCGGTGCGGGCGATGCTTTCGACGCGGCCCGGATCGCCCGGCAGAAGGGCCACCTTCGCGCCCTCGATAGCGGCAGAATCGACGTTCAGGTGATAGACGGTGCGCAACGACATGCGGTCTCCCCGGGCGATCATGCCCCGAACTGTGCGTCTGCGGCCAACGCGGCCTGCAGCCGTTCCAGGTACTCTTCACGCGGAATCTCGACGGCACCGAGCGAGGCCAGGTGCGGCGTCAGCCACTGAATGTCGAGCAGGCGAAACCCGCCCGCCCGAAGACGTTCCACCAGCGCGTGCAGGGCGATCTTCGAGGCGTCGGTCACGTGGTGGAACATCGACTCGCCGAAGAACGCGCCGCGCAGGCTCACGCCGTACAATCCCCCGGCCAGCGTCGGTCCGTCCCAGATCTCCACCGAGTGCGCCAGTCCCGCGTCATGCAGCCCCGCGTAGCTGTCGAGGATCTCGGCGTTGATCCACGTCCCCTCCTCCCGGTCGGCCGCACAAGCCGCCATGACGTCGCGGAAGGCCTGGTCGACGGTGACGCCGAATCGTCTCGACCGCACGACGCGCAGCAGGCGCCGCGGCGCGTGAAAGGTTTCGATCGGGACGATCCCCCTGGGGTCGGGCGAAAACCACCGAATCTCCCCATCGTCCATGGCCATGGGAAAGTAGCCGGCCTCATAGGCGGCCACCAGCAAGGCTGCCGTGAGCATGCTCGTTGACTCTGCGACAGCCGGGCCCGGGTGTCAAGACACGGCCGAGTGCGATAAACTGATTAATTACGGTTGCCGTTTCAAGTGAGGTCAGAATGCAGGTTCGGCGAGACTTGATGGTGATGGTGGCGGTGCTCGTGGCCGCGGTCTGTCTCATGCCGGTGGCGGCGTGCGGCGGGTCGCCCGCGAAGGGCGCAGAACGGGCGCAGGAACCGGTGAAGGCGCCCCCTCCCGAGGTTCCCTACGACCACGCGGTCACGGACACCGCCAAGATCCTCGCGGGCGTGCCGCCGGAGGACGCGACACGTTTCGCGGCCCTGCTCAAGAGGCCGTCGTGGACCGCCCATCGCAGCGAATTCGACAGCAACTGGTCGCGCGTCAGCGCCGAGCGGTTTCCGGCGATGCGAGCCTGGCGCGATCGCGAGTTCAAGACCATCGCCGACACGTGCGGGACGCTGTTCTACCCGTTCGGCGGCCCGGACTTCCTCAGCGCCTACATCCTGTTCCCGAACTGCCGCCGCTACCTGCTGTTCGGCCTCGAGCCCGTGGGCTCGGTGCCCGCGCTTGAACGTCTCGCGGACCCGCGCGTGGACGCCGTGCTCGGCCAGCTCCGGGAATCGCTGTCGGACGTCTTTCTCCGCGACTACTTCATCACGAAAACGATGATGAACGAGTTGCAGACGCCGGAGGTCGACGGCACGGTGCCGTTGATGCTGGCGTTCCTGGCGCGGCTCGACGCGCCTGTCGTGAGCATCGAGTTCGACGACCCGATCGCCGCCGCAGCGGCCAAGCGGGCGGCGGGGACGGCGAAACCGGCGCCAGCGGACGCGAAGCCGGGGCCGGCGCGCCCGGCGT
>JAPKZP010000390.1 GCA_026393735.1 Acidobacteriota bacterium | reverse complement strand
GGGTTCGGCGCGGGCATGGGCCTGCCGAACATCAAGCGGAACACGGACGAACTGGCGATCACCTCGGAAGTGAATTGCGGCACGCGCCTCGTGATGCAGGTGCGGCTGAGCTGACGGCATGCTGGACACGTACTACCACTCGATCCGCTTCGACGACAGCACCTGTCACGGGTGCATGGCGTGCATGCGGGTGTGCCCGACCCAGGCCATCCGCATCCGGCACAAGCGTGCCGTGATGCTCGAGGATCGCTGCATCGACTGCGGCGAGTGCATCAAGTCCTGCACCCGGAACGCCGTCGTCCCGTTGACCGAGTCGATGGCCAACCTCGCCAAGTTCGACTGCACCGTTGCCATCCCATCGCCCGCCCTCTACACGCAGTTCGACGGCGACGTGACGCCCGGGGTCATCCTCCAGGCCCTTCGCAACAGCGGCTTCACCGACGCCGCGACGCTGTCGTGGTCGTGCGGCGCCGTGACGCAGGCGATCGAACTCTTCGTGGCCGCCTATCGCGGACCGCGCCCGCTCATCTCCTCGTTCTGCCCGAGCGTCGTCCGGCTCGTCCAGGTGAAGTACCCCGAACTGGTCGACCAGCTGCTGCCCATCCTGTCGCCGAGAGAGGTTGCCGCGCGCGAGGCCAAGCTGAAGGCCTCGTCCGACACGGGACTGCCACCGGATCGGATTGGCGCGGTGTACGTCACGCCGTGCCCGGCAAAGATGGTGTCGATCGTCGACCATCCCGGGATGGACCGGTCGTACATCGATTCGGCGGTCGGGATCAGCGAGCTCTTTCCTCTGCTCGCCCCGGCCATTCGCGAGGTCCAGACGTCGGGCCAGAAGGTCGCAGAGACAGAGACGGCGGCCGGGCTCGGCTGGGCCTTTTCGATCAACCTGCCCAGTTCCCTGCCTGCCGAAGACACGCTCTCCGTGTGGGGACTCCCCAACGTTCTGCGCATCCTCGACGACATCGACAAGGGCAAGCTCCACCGGTACACCTTCGTCGAGTGCCACGCCTGCTTCGAGGGCTGCGTGAGCGGCGCCTTGACGGTCGAGAACCCCTACGTGGCGAGGGCCCGGGCCTTGCGGCTGGGGCAGTCCCTGCCGAGACGCGACATCGTGAGCGGGCCGGAGCTGCAGGCGCGGCACGCGCGAGGCGATTTCGCCACGACCGCGCCGTTTGCCCCGAGGCCGCCGCGACCGCTCGGGCGGGACATCGTGGGGGCGATCGCCAAGATGCAGGAGCGCGATCGTCTGCTCGATCGGCTGCCCGGGATCGACTGCGGCGCCTGTGGGGCTCCGACGTGCGCCGCGTTCGCCGAGGACGTGGTCATCGGCGAGGCCGAGGAAGCGCAGTGCGTGTTTGTTCGCCAGGGCCGGCTCGAGGACGCCGTGCGGCGGCTGTCGGAGGGTCCGGACCGCCTTCGCCAGGCAGGGCCCCGCGCCGTGGGAGAACCGTCATGACCGTTGCTGAACTCGCGACGCTGGTCGATGGCGCCGTCCTCGGGGCCGAAGACGCCTCCGGCCGGGAGGTCAGCGGGGGCTACGCGTCGGATCTGCTGTCCGACGTGATGGCCAACGCGCAGGACGGCGACGCGTGGGTCACGCTGCAGCGGCACGTGAACACGATCGCCGTCGCCCAGTTGAAGAACCTCTCGGCCATCGTCGTCGTGAACGGCCGGCAGCCCGAAGCCGAGATGCTGGCCCGGGCGGTGGAACATCAGGTGCCTGTCGTGTCCACACCGCTCGCCGCCTTCGACGTGGCGGGCCGTTTGTACGAACACGGGATTCGAGGAAGAAGGACCCTCTGAAGGTGTTCGCCTTCGACATGCACGTGCACACGTGCCTCTCGCCGTGCGGGGAGCTCGACATGCACCCGGCGGCGATGGTGCAAGCCGCTGCGGCAGCCGGACTGGACGGCTTCGTGGTCTGCGACCACAACGCCGCAGACAACGTGGCGGCCACCGGGAGAGCCGCGCGCCGGGCGGGTATCGTCGCGTTGCCGGGCATGGAGATCACGACCGAAGAGGAAGTCCACCTGGTGGCGCTGCTGCCGGACGTGGCCGCGGCTGGTGTGCTGCACGCGCGTGTCGCGGCGGCGCTCACCGGGCCCAACGCGCCCGCCGCGTTCGGCCGGCAGGTCATCGTCAACGAGGACGCCGAGGTGCTGGGGTTCAATCCGTCCCTGCTCGCCGGGGCCACGAACTGGCCGGTCGAACGGGCGGTCGACGAAATTCACCGCGCGGGGGGCTTGGCCGTGGCGGCGCACATCGACCGCGAGCGATTCGGCCTCGTGGGGCAGCTCGGCTTCGTCCCGCCCGGACTGCTGCTCGATGCCGTCGAGATCTCCGCCGCGACGCCGTTTGGCGAAGGCCGCCGGCGGTACGCCGATCCCCTGGGGCTGGAGGCGGTCACCGGGTCGGATGCGCACGAGCCGGCCGCGCTCGGCCGCGCCGTCACGTATCTGCATCTCGACCGGGCGGATGCGCTCGAACTGCGGCGGGCGATCAAGACGGAGGACGGCCGCGCGGTGCTCGGCGGAGGACGCCCGATGGAAGATCTGGCCCTGCACGTACTCGACATCGCGCAGAACGGCGCCGAAGCCGGAGCCACACGCGTGGCGATCCGGGTGGACGAAGACCCGGCGGCCAACCGCCTGTCGATCGCGGTCCAGGACAACGGCCGCGGCATGGATTGCGCCGCCGTCGCCCGTGCCACCGACCCGTTCTTCACGACGCGGCGGACGCGGTCGGTCGGCCTGGGGCTCGCGCTGCTGCGGCAGGCCGCCGAGGCGGCGGGCGGTCACGTCACGGTGGACTCGGAGCCGGGCGTCGGCACGAGCGTGACGGCGACCTTCGAACTCAGGCACCTCGACCGCGCCCCGCTCGGCGACGTGGAGACCACGGTCCTGGTGCTCTTGGCGTCGCACCCGGATCTCGATCTCGAGTGGACGCACCGTCGCGGGCGGCACGACTACAGCCTGTCCGCCGCAGACCTGCGCGCGGCGCTCGGCGGCGCGGCGCTCGCGTCCCCGCAGGGGCTCGCGCTCGTGCGCGCGGCGGTGCGGCAAGGCGAAGCGCAGTTGGCGGCGAACGACCGTCAGGACTCACGGGAGGGCTCCGATGATTGACGTCACCCGGGTCGACCAGATCGTGGACCGCCATGGGCGGACGCGCGACAACCTGATCGCGATCCTCCTCGCCTGCCAGGAGGAATTCCTCCACCTGCCGAGGCCGGTCATCGAGGCCGTGGCGGCGCGGGTGCAGGCCCCGGTCGCGCAGGTGTTGAGCATTGCGACCTTCTTCCGGGCGTTCAGCCTGAAGCCTGTCGGCCGGCACCGCATCCACGTCTGCATGGGCACCGCCTGCCATGTCCAGGGCGCGCCTCGGCTGCTCGAAGCGATCGGGCGTGAACTCGGCATCCAGCGGGGGGAGACGACGCCGGACATGTCGTTCAGCCTCGAGACGGTGAACTGCCTGGGCTGCTGCGGACTGGCGCCGGTCATCACGGTGAACACGGACGTGCACGGCAAGCTCAGGCAGACCGGCATCCCGCGGATGCTGCGGAAGTACGAGAAGGACTACAAGCCCAAGGCGCACTAGCGCGGATGGGGTTACGACCATGCCAAGACTGACCATCGACGACTTGAAACGGATGCGCGACGCCGCCGCACCCACGATCGCACTCCGGACGGGCACCGCGCGCGCAAAGGTGACGGTGCACATGGGCACCTGCGGGATTGCCGCTGGCGCCCGCGAGGTCATGGCGGCGATCCTGCGCGAGATCGAGGTGCAGCAGATCACCGACGTCATCGTCACGACGTCGGGGTGCGCCGGGTGGTGCAGCCGCGAGCCGATGGCGACCGTCGAGGTGCGCGGGCAGTCCCCTGTCAAGTACATCAACCTGACGCCGGAAAAGATGGCAATGGTCGTCCGGCAGCACGTCCTCGGTGGCGAGATCGTGAAGGAATCCGCGCTCGCCGCCGGATGTGAAACCACCGGCTGAACCGGACAAGGAGGCCGACACCGCCATGGCGTTCCGTACTCATGTGCTTGTCTGCGCCGGCACCGGCTGCGTCTCGTGTGACGCGTACCGGATCGGGACGGCGCTCGAGAGTGAAATCGAGAAGCGCGGCCTGGCCAACGAGGTCCAGGTGGTCCGGACGGGCTGTCAGGGCTTCTGCGCCGAGGGTCCGGTCCTGATCGTCCAGCCCGACGAGGTCTTCTACGTAGGCCTCAAGGAGAAGGACGTCC
>JAPKZP010000359.1 GCA_026393735.1 Acidobacteriota bacterium | reverse complement strand
GTGGCCGACGTGTACGCCCTCGACACCGCGGCCCTCGAGGCACTGGACAGGATGGGCACGAAGTCGGCGGCGAAGCTCATGGCGCAAATCGCCGGCAGCCGCGCCAACGAGTTCTGGCGGCTGCTGTTCGGACTGGGGATCCGGCATGTCGGCGAGCGCGCCGCCGAGTCGCTGGCCACGGGCTTCGGGTCGCTCGACGGACTCCTCGCGGCGACGATCGACCAGATGCAGGCGGTCCGTGACATCGGGCCCGTGGTCGCGGCCTCGGTGCGCGAGTATCTTGACGAACCGCGGAACGCGGCCGTTCTCGAGCGTCTGCGGCAGGCCGGCCTCCGCCTGGTGTCGGACACCCCGCCACCCGATTCGGGCGGGCCGCTCGCCGGAAAGACGTTTGTCCTGACGGGAACCCTCGCCGGCATGACGAGAGAAGACGCCGAGCGGGCGATCACGGCACGCGGAGGGCGCGTCACGGGATCCGTGTCGAAGAAGACTTCCTACGTCGTCGTCGGGGTTGATCCGGGCAGCAAGCTCGCCAAGGCGGAGGCGCTCGGCGTGACGGTACTCGATGAGGACGCGTTCACCCGACTTATAATGGGAACGTGACTCGCCGCTTTCTTGACGGGAGCCCTGGCTTTTCTGATTGGACTGGTGCTGGCTGGCACGCTCTCCCCGACGGGGCCGACCGCCAGCGCGGAGCCCGTCGTCCGGATGCGAGCAGGCCTCGCCGGTTCTGCGCCGGGTCTCCTGGTCAACTTCGCCGACATCGCCGCCCGCGTGAATCCGGCCGTCGTCAATATCGAGGCGTTCATGCGTCCCGGAACGGCCGAGGAATCGCTGCCTCCCGGACACCCGCCGCTGCCGAAGCCTGGCGGGGACGAAGCGCAGCCCGGAGACCAGCAGGACGATCAGTGGGAGGAGTCGGACCGTGGTTCCGGCAGCGGCTTCCTGCTGACGCCGGACGGCGAGATCCTGACGAACCATCACGTCGTGGACGGCGCGGAGCGGCTGACGGTCAAGCTGGCCGACGGCCGCAGTCTCCGTGCGCGCATCGTCGGCGGCGACCCGGACACGGACGTGGCGCTCATCAAGGTCGACGGCGTGCACGATCTGCCGGTCGTCCGGCTGGGCGACTCCAACACGTTGCGCGTCGGCGAGTGGGTGTGTGCGATCGGCAATCCGCTGGCGTACGAGCACACGGTGACCGTTGGGGTCGTGAGCTACCTGGGGCGGAAGCTCTTCGACGAAAGCCTCGACAACTACATCCAGACCGACGCCGCCATCAATCTCGGGAACAGCGGCGGGCCCCTGATCAATACGAACGGCGAAGTGATCGGCATCAGTGCCGCCATCAGTTCGCGCGCCAACAACATCGGGTTCGCGGTGCCGATCGACCAGGCGCGCGACGTGCTCGATCAGTTGCGGCGGAACGGCCGCGTATCGCGGGGCTACATCGGGGTCAGCCTCCACGACGTGGATGAAGACCTCCAGCGGTCGCTGCAGCTGGGGAATTCGCGTGGTGCGCTCGTGGAGGATGTCACCGCCGGCACCCCGGCCGAGCGCGCGGGCCTGAGGCGATACGACCTGATCACCGCGGTTGACGGACGTCAGGTGCTCCGTGCAGAGGAGCTGATCCGGGACGTCGCCGCGCGCCATCCCGGGTCGGAGGCCACGCTCCGCGTGGTGCGCGACGGACGGGCCCAGTTGGTCACCGTGCACCTGACGGAGCGGCCGCCCCGCGACGAGAACGCCGACGATGCGGCGCCTCCGCTGCCGCCGACACGCAGTGACCGGCGCGGCAACGGCATCGGCCTGGCGGTCGAGGAACTGACGCGCCAGGTCGTGAGCCGCTTCAAGCTTCCGACCGCGCTCTCCGGCGTCGTGGTGGCCGCGGTCGATCCGTCCAGCCCCGCCGACGCCGCGGAACTCCAGCACGGCGACGTCATTATCGAGATCAACCGGAAACCCGTCCGGACGGCCGCCGAGTACCGGCAGGTGACCGCGACCGCACAGCCGGGGGACGTCCTCACGTTCTACCTCTACGAGCCGGAAACGGGGCAGCGGACCCTTCGCACGCTTCGGGTCGAAGCCCCAGACTAGCAACGGTTCCCTCGCGATGGCGTGACGGCGGGTTTCCGCCGGCGGCGCGGGCGACGACACCATCGGGCGGATTCCAGACGAGCGCCATGAAACCACGCATTCTCGTGATTGACGATGAGGCGGCGATCCGCGACTCGATGCGGATGATCCTCGAGTACGAAGGGTACGAGTTTCTGGGTGCCGCGACGGGCGAGGAGGGGATCACCCTTGCCGTGCGCGAGTCCGTGGACCTCGTGTTCCTCGACATCAAGATGCCCGGCATGGACGGGCTCGAGGTGCTCGGCCGGCTGAAGACCGCCCTCGAGACGCTGCCCGTGGTTATGATTTCCGGCCACGGGACCGTTTCGACGGCCGTGGAAGCCACCAAGCTGGGCGCCTTCGACTTCATCGAGAAGCCGCTCGCCACCGAACGGATCCTCCTCACCATCAGGAATGCGCTGGGCTTCAGCCGGCTGGCCGACGACAACCGCAGCCTCTTGAAGGCGGCCGAGGTTCGCCACGAAATGGTGGGATCGAGCCCGGTGCTGCACGAGATCATCGAATCCGTCAGCCGGGCGGCGCCGACAAACGCCACGGTGCTCATCCACGGAGAGAGCGGTGTCGGGAAGGAACTTGTCGCCCGCATGATTCACAAGAACAGCCTGCGGACGCGGGAGCGGTTCGTGCAGGTCAATTGCGCGGCGATTCCCGACGAGCTGATCGAGTCGGAACTGTTCGGCCACGAAAAGGGATCGTTCACGGGCGCGACCGAGAAGCAGATCGGTAAGTTCGAGCTCGCCGACCGCGGCACCATCTTCCTCGACGAGATCGGCGACATGAGCCTGAAGACGCAGGCGAAGGTGCTGCGTGTGCTCCAGGAAGGCGAGGTCGAGCGGCTCGGGTCGTCGCGGACGCTGAAGGTCGACGTGCGCGTCATCGCCGCGACCAACAAGGACTTGGA
>JAPKZP010000267.1 GCA_026393735.1 Acidobacteriota bacterium | reverse complement strand
GGATTTCCGGTTGCTCCATGTTCTCGCGCGTGACAACGGCCACGCCGGTGTCGATGACCTTTTCCACCTTGTCCCCGCGCAGGTAGCGCACGAGCGTCTTGACGCCGAGATAGCCCATGGCAAACGGGTTCTGCAGCACCAGGGCATCGACATGGCCGTCCTTCAGCGCCTGCACGAGCCTGTCCGACGAGTCGAAGCCGACGAACCGGATCTTGCCCGCGAGCCCGGCGTTCTCGAGCACACGCAGCATGCCGAACGTGGTCGACTCGTTGGGCGTGAAGATGCCCTGCACGGCCCCGGCGGCGGCCTTGTTCGACGCCAGCAGGTTCTCGCCGACACGGTACGCGCCCTCGGTGGACGCGCCGGCGTACTGGTTCGAGCTGACCACCGTGATCCCGGGGAAACTCGCAATGGCGTCCAGGAAGCCCTGTTCGCGGGCTGTCGTGCTGGCCGCGCCTTCGTGCATGCGCATCACGATGACGGTGCCCTTGCCCGCGAGCATCCTGCCCATGTGCATGCCGGCCATGCGGCCCGCCACCAGGTTGCCGGTGGCGACGAGGCTCAGCGGATCGTCGCTGTCGAGCCTCGAGTCGAACGTCACCACGGGAATCCCCGCCCGGACCGCGGCGGCGACCGGCTGGCGCAGGGCCTTCTCGTCGGTCGGCGCGAGCAGCAGGCCGTCGATGCCTCGCGAGACGATCGCGTCGACCACTGTGATCTGGTCCTCGCGATCGCCTTCCTTGAGCGGACCTTGCCAGAGAATCTCGACGCCGAACTCCCGCCCGGCCTTGATCGCGCCGGCGTGCACGGATTTCCAGAACTCGTGGGTCGTGCCCTTGGGCACGACGGCAATCGTCGTCTTGTGGGCGGTCCGGCCTCCGCATCCGACAGCGGAGCACGCGATCGCCAGCACGATGAGCAGCAAAAGTGGATGTCGGGTCATGGCGGGCTAATCGTAACCGATCATCGCCGGGATTCGGGCGCGGTGTGCCAGGCTGCCATGACGGCCGCATGATCGGCCGCATGATCGCTTGCGCCGGGCTTCACCACTCGCCATAATTCGACAACACGTGATTCCGAAGACATGCTGACCATCGGGACGGCGCGCACGCGCCGCGCGCGCATCGGCGTGGTCGTGCTGGCGTCGTGCCTCGCCGCCACCATCGCCGTCGCCCAGGCGCCACGGCCCTCGCCTGCGCCCTCCGGCGACATGCGCTGGGGAGGCGACCCCGAGGGCGGCTATCCGTATGTCGAAGCCGACCCCGCCGATCCCACGAAGGTCGTCGGCTTCGACGTCGATGTCGCGACACTCATCGCGACGGGCCTGGGTCTGCGGCCGCAGTTCGTCTCGGTGCAGTTCACGTCGATCGACGCCTCGGTCAAGCGCGGCGATTTCGTGATCGGCCTGAGCGGGCTCGAAGACACGCCGGCGCGGCGGGCGACGCTCGCCGTGACGGTCCCCTACTACGAGTTCCGCGAGGTGCTCACGGTGCGGGAGGCGGATCGCGCGCGCCTGCGGACGCTCGCCGACCTTCGCGGCCGGCGCGTGGCCACCCTCGGCGGCACCATCGCGTACGAGATCCTGCTCAAAGCCGAGTCCGAGTTCGGCATCGTCGCCGTCTCGTACGACGACGACGTGCATCCCTACAGCGATCTGGTGATCGGACGTGTGGACGCGGTCCTGCTCGATCACGTGCTGGCGGACAAGGCCATGCGCCGCGAACACGGGCTCGTGACCGAGCCCGACACCGTCGCCGTGGGGTACTACGTCGGCGTGCTCGATCGAGGCAACGCCCCGCTGCGCGATCGCATCGACACGATTCTCGTGGGCGCGATGCGCGACGGGCGGCTCGAAGCCGTCTTCAGGAAATGGGGCATCTGGAACGCGGACCAGCCGGCGCTGTACGCACGCATCATCCGGGAGGTGGAGGCGGCGCCCGGTGCGTCGGGCACCCCGGCCGCCGCGACCGGCGCCGCGCCTGACGGGGCCCAGCCTCCCGCGCTCGATGACGGGATGGGAGCCGTCATCCGGTACCTGCCGGCGCTGTTCCGGGCCGCGCTGATTACGATCGTGCTGTCGTGTCTGGCGATGGCGCTGGCGGTGGGGGTCGGCGTGCTGGTTGCGAGCGGGCGCGTGTACGGCGGGCGCGTGACGCGCGGCCTCCTGACCGCGTATGTCGAGTTGACGCGCGGCACGCCGGTGCTGCTGCAGCTCTACGTCCTCTATTACGGGCTCGCCGAGGTCGTGCGCCTGCCGGCGTTCCTGGCGGCGCTGCTGGGGCTCGGCCTGAACTACGCCGCCTACGAGAGCGAGATCTACCGCAGCGCCCTCGAAGCGGTGCCGAAGGGCCAGCTCGAAGCGGCGCGCGTGCTCGGCCTGACCGAGCGCCAGGTGTTCGTGCTCGTGCGGGGGCCGCAGGCGCTGCGCCTCGCCCTGGCGCCGATGACCAACGACTTCGTCGCGCTGCTGAAGGACTCGTCGCTCGTCTCCGTGCTGACCGTCGTGGAGTTGACGAAGCAGACCTCCATCTTCGCCGCGAACATCGGCAGCTGGGTCGTTCCCGGCGCGCTGTGCGCGGTGCTCTACCTGGCCATGTCGCTGCCGCTCTCGAAGGTGGCGCGGCGCATGGAGCAGAAGTGGAAGGCAGCGACATCGTGAGCGGATCCGTGCTCGAGGCGCGCGATGTGCGGCTGCGGCGCGGCCCCCGCGAGGTGCTGTGCGGCGTCGACCTGGCGATCGGCCGCGGCGAGATGGTGGCCCTGATGGGGCTGTCGGGCGGCGGCAAGACCACGTTCCTGCGCGCCGTGGCCGGCCTCGAGCCGTTCGACGCCGGCACGCTCACGGTCGATGGCGTCGCGCTCGTGCCGGGCCACGAGCCGCCCGCCGCCGTCCTGCGCCTGCTCCGGCGCAAGGTCGGGATGGTCTTCCAGTTCCATTTCCTC
>JAPKZP010000653.1 GCA_026393735.1 Acidobacteriota bacterium | reverse complement strand
GACCGCTGCGCCCTCGCCCGCGAAAACCTCTCCTGGAGAGGTTTTCCTGGCGACGCAAACAACCTCTCCGGGAGAGGTTATTCGCCGGAGGCGTGCGCCGCGGCACTCTACGAGGGCCTCGTCGATGGACGCTGGCGACTGGAAGCGCCGCTCTACGAGTTCTACGCCGCGCAGGCGCGTTCGTGGCTGCAGCCCGTGATGGGCCGGGCCGACATCGCGGAGCTTGCGCGCCGCGAAGCCCGCAAGCTCGCCCTGACGAACGCCGCGATCGCCGCCCTGCGCCAATGGCGCGCGACCAATCCGGCCGGAGACGAGGGGCACCTCGTAGTAGGGGCGTCGCCGGCGCCTGTCCTGGCGGTGTGGCGGCGATTCAACGGCGACGGCGGCGGCGACGACATGTCGATGCTGGTGCTCGGGCCCGCCACGCTGGCGACGCGCGTCTGGCAGTCGCTCGTGGCGCGCAGCGCGCCCGGCTACGCGGTGTCGATTGCCGCGAACCGACTCGGGCTTCTTACATCGACTGCCGCGGACGCCGACGCGGCCCCGGATGCCGCCAACGCCTCGGCCGGCCCGGAGGTCCATGGCGCGTCCGCACACACGGACGTCGCGACGCTGACAGTCGAAGACGGCGGCATCGTGTGGCGCGTGACGGCGCGAGCCGACGCCGCGCACGACCCGCGCCAGGCCGTGGCGGTGCGCACGCGCCTCTATCTCGGCACGCTTGCCGTGATGCTTGTGGCGGTGGCCCTGGCGGGCTATCTCGCGATCCGGACTGTACGCAGGGAGTTGGAGGTCGCGCGGTTGAAATCAGAGTTCGTGTCCGCGGTCTCGCACGAGTTCCGATCACCCCTGGCCGCCATCTCGCACCTCTCCGAGTTGCTCGACGCGGGCCGGGTTCCGGACGATGAGAGGCGGCGGGAGTACTACGGCCTCATCGTGAACGAGACCGCGCGACTGCGGCGGCTGGTCGAAAACCTGCTCGACTTCGCCCGCCTCGAGGAAGGCCGCGCCGAGTTCCAATTCGATGCGATGGATGTCGAGCCGTGGCTGCGCGACGCCGTAGACGAGTTCCAGGCAAGCCGCGCGGCGGCAGGCATGCAGGTGGAGACGGCCGTCCACGAAGGCCTGCCGGCTGTGCGCGCCGACGCCGAGGCGCTGACGACCGTCGTGGTCAATCTCCTCGACAACGCGGTGAAGTACTCGCCCGGCTGCGAGCGCGTGTGGGTGGAGGCTGGACCGGCGCACGGCGGCGCCGAGATCCGCGTGCGCGATGCCGGCCCCGGCATCCCCGAGGATGAGCAGCCGCACGTCTTCGATCGCTTCTTCCGCGGCCGCGATGCCGGCGCAGTGAGCGGCACCGGCCTCGGCCTCGCGCTCGTGGCACGGACGGTCGAGGCACACGGTGGGCGCGTGTCGGTGGAGAGCCGCCTCGGAGAGGGCAGCACGTTTGTCGTGTGGCTGCCAGCGTGGCGCGAGGAGCAGGCGTGATGAGCAGCCCGACTCGAATCCTCGTGGTCGAAGACGAACGCGCGATTGCCGTGGGGCTGCAGGACGATCTGGCGGCGGAAGGTTATGACGTTGCCGTTGCGGCCGACGGGATCGAAGGGGAGCGGGCGGCCCGCGCGGGCGGCTTCGATCTCATCCTGCTCGACCTGATGCTGCCGAACAAAGACGGCCTCGCCGTCTGCCGCGCGCTGCGTGAATCGGGCGTGCGCACGCCCATCATCATGCTGACCGCTCGGGCGCAGGAGGCCGACAAGATCCTCGGCCTCGAGCTGGGCGCCGACGACTACGTGACGAAGCCCTTCAGCTCGCGCGAACTGCGGGCGCGGGTGCGCGCCGTGCTGCGCCGTGCCGCCGATGCCGCGGCGGGCCCCGGCGTGTTCGAGCGCGGCGATCTTGTCGTGGACTTCAACCGCTACGAGACGCGCCGCGCGGGCCAGAGCGTCGCGCTCACGCCCACGGAGTACCGGCTGCTCGCCGCGCTCGTACGCCACCCCGGCCGCGTGCTGTCGGTGAGCGAACTCATCGACCTTGCCTGGGGCACGGGCATCGCCCTCACCGATCGCGTTGTCTACACGCACGTCAACAATCTGCGCGCCAAGATCGAGCCCGACCCGTCAGAGCCGGTCATCGTCGTCGGCGTGCGCGGCGTGGGCTACAAGCTGGGGGAGTAGGACACCTCGTCGGTAGGAAACCTCTCCCGGAGGGGTTTCTCCGGCAGCGGTTTCTTGTCCGGGGCGCGCCACGAACGTGACCGGAGCGTGACGCACGGCCCGCACGATCGGCGTAGAACTGGTGTCATCACCGAAGTGGCGCAGGGCTTCAGCCCTGCGCCTGCTCGTGGAGGATTCGCCATGAAGAGTGTTATCGCAAGGTTGCTCGGAATGGTGTTCATCGTGCTGGCGGGCGCGTGGGT
>JAPKZP010000104.1 GCA_026393735.1 Acidobacteriota bacterium | reverse complement strand
TGAGCCGCACGAAACGGTTTGTGCCGTTCCTGTTCTGACCGGGCGGACGGTCAGCGGCGGGGCATCACCCGAAGGCACCCAGGTCACCTCTCGCGGCCCTGAACCACGCTGTCGGGAATCGAATCCCTGTTTTCCCAGCCAGCCTTCGCTCACCCTCCGCGAACACCGCCACGCTTGAAATACATTGCAGTGCTATGTATGCTGCCTCTATGTATTTCAACCCGTGCCCCGCTGGCGCCATGGGGAAGTCGTCCGACCACCCCGGCGTCGGACCCGGGCAGCGGCGGAGGGCGCCGGTCCGATGAGCATCAACAAAGACCTCGTCGCAGCCTCGTCGACGGCGCTGGTCCTCGCCATCCTGGCCGAAGGGGACAGCTACGGTTACGCCATCCTGAAACGGGTTCGAGACCTCTCCGGCGGCGCCCTAGAGTGGACCGACGGCATGCTCTATCCAGTGCTGCACCGGTTGGAGCGATCCGGTTTCATCGAATCTCGATGGGCGAAGGCAGAGTCGGGAAGGCGGCGGAAATACTACCGGATCACCTACGCCGGCCGCGACCAGCTGGCCGACGAGCGCCGCCAGTGGCAGACGGTGGACAAGACGCTCGGAAAGATCTGGTCGGCCATAGCCGACTGCGCGAACACGTCCGTCAATCTCGTCCCCCTCCTCCAGCGGAGCTGACCCCATGGATCAGAAACACACAGACAACCCGGCGATGGGCTCGATCGAGCCGCAGATCGAAGCATGGCGGGCCCACCTCCGCAAGAGCCACGCGATTACGAGTCAGGACGCGGCGGAGCTGGAAGATCACCTCCGTGAACAAGTCGCGTCCCTCGGCGCCGACGGGCTCTCCGACGACGAAGCGTTCCTGGTGGCTGTCAAGCGGATGGGGGCGATCGACGCCCTGACGCGGGAGTTCGCCCGGGAGCACTCGGACCGTCTCTGGAAGCAGCTCGTCCTCTCCGGCGACGCGGGGCACGGAGACGCCGATCCGTCCGCGACCGGATGGCCCCGGAAGATGTGGGTCGCCCTCGCCCTGGCCGTGGCAGCGGCCGTGGCGATCAAGATCCCGGCCCTCTTCGGGATCCCTTTCGACGACCAACCCACCGCGTTCTACCCCCTCAACATCGGCCTCATCATCCTTCCGTTCGTCGCGGCGTACTTCGCGTGGGACCGGCCGCTCCCGCGATCGGGCCGGCTGGGGCTAGCGGCGGTCTTCGCGCTGGCGGCCATCGTGGTGAATGCCTTCCCCTTCTCACCTGCGCCGGGTACCAAGGTCTCCCACACGCTGGTGCTCACGGTTCTCCACCTGCCCATCGCCCTGTGGCTGGCCGTGGGCGTCGCCTACGTCGGCGGGCAGTGGCGGGGAAGCGACCGGCGGATGGACTTCGTCCGCTTCACCGGCGAAGTGTTCATCTACTTTGTCCTGATCGGCCTGGGCGGTGCCGTGCTCATCGCCATGACGATCGGCATCTTCGAGGCCATCGGCATCAAGGTCGAGCCGCTAGTCACGGGCTGGATCCTGCCCTGCGGCATCGCGGGCGCCGCCGTGATCGCCACCTGGCTCGTGGAAGCGAAGCAGAGCGTAATCGAGAACATGGCGCCCGTCCTGACGCGGATCTTCACCCCCCTGTTCACGCTGCTGCTCCTCTCGTTCATCGCGACGATGGTGTGGACGGGACGGGGCTTCGATGTGAAGCGTGAGATCCTCATTGCCTTCGACCTCCTGCTGGTGGTGGTCTTCGGCTTGCTGCTCTACTCGATCTCGGCGCGGGACTCCATGGCGCCTCCCGGACTGAACGACTGGATCCAGCTCACGCTGATCGGAGCGGCTCTGGTGGTGGATGTCCTCGCGCTCTGGGCCATCGGGTCCAGGATCTCGGGCCAAGGGTTCACGCCCAACCGGGTCGCGGCTCTGGGAGAGAACGTGATCCTGCTGGCGAACCTGGGCGGCTCGGCCTTCCTCTACGCGCGCTTCCTCTGGGGCCGTGTCGCCCTCCCGCGCCTGCTGAACTGGCAGACCTTCTACCTCTACATCTTCGCCGCCTGGGCGGCCGTGGTCGCCTTTCTCTTCCCCCTGCTGTTCGGATTCGCCTGATCGGCGGAAGGACGCTCGGTCGCGACCCCTGTGATCGCGAATCCCGGCGCACAGAGCATCGCTCAGGCCGCGCCAGGCGATTCGCTGCGCCCCCGGGCGTTCCTGTTCGCGCCAAGCCTGTTGTTGCGTGCCAAGCCTTGACTCCGTGACAGCACCACTGTAGCCTCCTCTGGCTTGCCGGCCGGGAGCGGCGTGACCGCACCCGAAGCCCGAGCGCACCAGGCAACGCGACGACAGGGAGGACACGGATGAGGGCGATCACTCTGGGTGCTGTGGTTCTATGTCTGCTTGCGGCAACTCGCGCATCGGCGCAGCAGGACGAGGCGGGTTGCAAGGACTACCCGCTATTCACCCGTTTCTCCAACATGCACATTGTCGGATGCCAGAGCCGCCAGTTCGATCTCAGGACGTTTCCCGTGGGGCCCGGCGACAAGGACGGCAACACGAAGCCGATCGAGGTCGAAGGCGCGGTGCAGTGGATCAAGTACGAGCTGAACGAGGGCGCGACGCCTCCGAGTGGCCTGCAGATCATGCGGAACTTCGAGAACGCCGCAAAGAAGGCTGGCGGTTCGATCGAGGGCCAGTACCCGGACTGGTGCAAGGCCAACTACGACCAGGAACACATGCCCGACATGGGCAACGGATGCATGAGCTTCGGCCTCACGATGAAATTCGTCCGTGGCGGCAAGGAGGTCTGGGCGTTTCTCCAGGCCGATGGGGACGGCGGGAGCTATCTCCTGACCGTGTCCGAGCGCGAGGCCATGAAGCAGGAAATCAGCGTCACCGAGCTGGTCGACAAGCTGGCGAAGGATGGATTTATCGCACTCTACGTCAACTTCGAAACGGGGAAGTCGGCGATCAGCCCCGACTCGGCCCCGACCCTCGATGCGGCGGCCAACGCGCTGAAAGCGGCCGGCGGTCTTCGTGTCGAGGTCGCGGGACATACCGACAACGTTGGCACGCCCGAGGCGAACCTGAAGCTTTCGCAGGACCGCGCGCAGGCCGTGATGACCGCGCTGACGGAGCGGGGCATCAAGGCCGACAGGCTCACCGCAAAAGGGTACGGCCAGACGGCGCCCATTGCCGACAATCGCACGGAAGAGGGCCGCGCCAAGAACCGGCGCGTAGAGCTGGTCAAGAAATAACGCGAACGCGAAGTCGCACCACCGGCACGCCACGCGGTTGGGTCTTACTGGATCCGGGCCGATGGCCTTCGCAGAATCGCAGGCTGCCACCTTCTGCTCGGCTGCTACAGGACCTGGGGGCACGCAGCCGGGTTTCGAATCCCTGCGTCCGAGCCAATCTCAACCCCCCCGCTGTTATAATCGCCGGCATGACGCCCGCGTCGCTCAACCGCGATACGTCGCCGGATATCGAGCGCCGGCAGATCGAATCGTGGCGGCAGATGTCCGCGGCAGAGAAAGCCGAGAGGGTGACGGGGCTGACCCGCGCGGCCTGCGCCATGGCCGCCGCCGGGGTGCGGCAGCGCTATCCAGAGGCGTCGTCCCGCGAGCACTTCCTGCGGCTCGCCGTCATCATGCTGGGGCCAGACCTGGCCCGCCTGGCGTACTCCGACGCGGCTCGGGTGATCTCCCGGTGACAGGGGCCATCGATCCGATCGAGACGGCTCTCCTGGTCTCGCGCCTTCTCGACGAGATGAACATCCTGCACACGATCGGCGGCTCCATCGCCAGTTCGTTCGCCGGAGAGCCCCGCTCGACCCTCGACATCGACATCGTGGCGGCGCTCGAGGGGCGGCATGTCGAGGCTCTGGTGGCGGCGTTCTCGCCGGAGTTCTACGTCGATGCCGATGCGCTGCGCCGGGCCGTCCGTACACGCTCGAGCACCAGTCTGATTCATCAGCGCACACAGCTGAAAGTGGATCTGTTCGTTGCAGGCGGCACCCCCCTGGATGCCAGCCAACTGGCCCGCCGCCTGCGTGTCGATCTCGGCAACGGGCGGCACCTCTTTGTGCACCCGCCCGAGGACATCCTGCTGCAGAAGCTGCATTGGTATCGCCGCGGCGGCGAGGTCTCGGACCGCCAGTGGCGGGACATCGCGGCCATCGTCGCGGTTCAAGCCGGAAGACTGGACCGCGCGTACCTCCGCGAGAGCGCCGACGTCCTCGGCGTGTCGGATCTGCTCGAGCGCGCACTTGGGGAATCGCCCCAGGGAGTCGCGCCGAGCTGAGATGCGCGCTCCAGATCGGGCCCTGGAGCATACCCGGACAGCGTGATCGGGGTTCGAATCCCTCCTGCCCCCGGTGGTATACTCCACCCGTCTCTACCCGCCCCCCGGGCTACTTCCGTTCTCCCAGGCTATCCGGCTCCCGTTGGCCCCCGAATCCAGGAGGGAACATCGTGAGAGCTCGATTCTGGCCCATTCTCACCTCCTCTGTGGTTCTTGTCGGTTCCACACTCATGCTTGGTGCGGGCGGTCCGCAGGCCCCCGGGATCGTATTCGGACCTGTCGACCCCGCCCGAGCTGCCGCTGCACCCGCAAGCCAGCCTCGCGTGACGCCGGACATTCCATTCCCGACCTCGAGACCGGCCCCCGCGGCCATCGCGGCCGCCAAACAGGCGTCAATTCAACGCCTGCTCCAGAAGGCCGGCGGCGGACGGCTCGTACCCGTGATCGTGGGATTTGACGCGGCGTTTGTCCCCGAGGGGCGTTTGACACTCGACGGCGTGGCCGCGCAGCGGCGGGGCCTCGGGGAGGCCGGTGCCGAGGTGCTCGACCAGCTGTTGCGAGGCTCCGCGACCGGCGTGAAGCGGTTCGCGACGATCCCGTACTTCGCCGCGCAGGTCGATGTGGACGCGATGCAGATTCTGGCGGGCCTCCAGACGGTGACGTCGGTGGTCGAGGACACGCTGGACCGGCCGAGCCTCAATGACAGCACCGTGATCACGCAGGCGAACCAGGTGTGGGCCGCGGGAGTGACCGGCGCGGGCTGGAACGTAGCCATCCTCGACACGGGCACCGACAAGACGCATGAGATGTTCGCCGGCGGCAAGATCGTCTCGGAGGCGTGCTATTCGACGACCGGCGGGGGCGGCGTCAGCGTCTGTCCGGGCGGATCGAACTCGACCGCAGCCGGTTCCGGCGTGAACTGCAACCCGGCATATGAGGGCTGCGACCACGGGACCCACGTCGCCGGGATTGCGGCGGGGAATGCCGCGTCGCTCCGGGGAGTGGCGCCCGGGGCAGGCATCATTGCGATCCAGGTGTTCAGCGGGTTCGACGCCAGGGCGTGCGGCGGGGCGCCGTGTGTACTGTCGTGGGCGTCGGATCAGATTCTGGGGCTGGAGCGCGTGCTGGAGCTCTCGAGCCTCGCGAACATCGCGGCGGCCAACATGAGTCTCGGCGGCGACAAGTACACGAGCCGGGCGGCGTGCGATGCCGCCAACGGGCCTCGCAAGGCCGCCATCGACAATCTTCGCTCGAGAAACGTCGCGACGGTGATTGCGTCGGGCAACGACGGCTACAGCGACGGCATCAACGCGCCAGGCTGCATTTCGACGGCCGTGTCCGTGGGATCGACCACGAAGGCCGGCGGGGTGTCGTCGTTCTCGAACCAGGCGGTCGGCATGGTGGATCTGCTGGCGCCGGGGTCCTCAATCCGCTCGGCGCTGCCAGGCAACAACTACGCATCGTGGAACGGCACGTCGATGGCGACACCGCACGCGGCGGGGGCGTGGGCCCTGCTCAAACCCGTCGCGGCCTTGAGGGGAAACGCCGGGTCGGTGACGACGCTCCTGTCGGCGCTGCAGAGCACGGGCCGGCCGGTTCCCGACACCGCGTCGGCGGGATCGGGAGGCACGTATCGCGAGATTCGTGTCTATGATGCGGCGGTCCAGATCTACACCGGCGGCGGCGGTGCGGCGCCGGGGGCGCCGGGCGGCCTGACGGCTTCCGCGTCGGGATCGAGCGTCACGCTGCGGTGGACGGCACCGACGACAAGGGGCGCGCCGACGGCCTACACCATCGAGGCGGGCTCGGGCCCCGGGCTGGCGAACCTGGCCAACTTCTCGACCGGGACCACGGCCACGGCATTCGGCGCGGCCGGCGTCGCCAGCGGCACCTACTACGTGCGGGTGCGTGCCACCAACAACGTGGGAGCCAGCGCGCCGTCCAACGAGGTCGTGCTCGCCGTCGGCTCCTCAACCAGCTTCATCACGATCGCCGGCGGCCGCAGCTAGCAGGAGGGGCCATCATGACACGACGGGCAAACCAGCTCACGTTCATCGGCGCGGTCGTGTGCGCGTTCGTCATCGTTCCGATCCTCGGATGGGCCCAGACACCAGTCGCCTTCGGCGTGCCGACGTCGTTCAAAGTGACGGTGAAGAACTGCCAGCTGTCGACCGACGGAGGGGCGACCTGGATTACGATCTGGACGACCGGCATCGAGATGAACGTGGCGAGCGTTGCCAGGGGCCAGGAAGTCCTCAGGTTCGTCGAGAATCTCCCGGTCCCCTCCGGCACATATAATGCCCTGCGCTACACCGTGGACAAGACGATGAAGATCGTCGGATCCCTCGCGTTCGGCGGTTCCACGTATTTCACGTCGACCGCCCCGTCCGACCCGACGACCGGACCTGCGGTGGAGTACACCTTCACGCACCCCGCAGGGGATACAACGCACACGCACGCGATCAACATCACGGCGCTGGAGGGCGGGAACGCCTATGCGCGCGTCAATTTCAACATCGAACAGGGGCTCGCGCTCTACGCCGTCGGCCCGGGCGCGTACAAGATCTTTCCGAACCCGGTAACGCCGACCATCACGGTGACGCCACCAGCACCGGCGCGGTGACGCACGGCGTTGCGGGGCTGCACGACCAGACGCGTGCGCCACAGGGCGAGAGGCCGCCGCGCAAGCAGAGACATCGTTCCCGACGGCCACTCATTCAGGCTCATGCGAGCGCAGGTGGTACTGCCGCCGCCCGGCCTTTCGGGTTGAAGCAGGACCACCGGCCGACCCCGGCGCCAGACCGTCCGGGGACAGGCCCAGGTACGCCTCCTTGACGATGTCGGGACCACACGTTCGCTCCAGGCGCCGGACGATGAAATGGCCCCGCGCGACGTCCTGGAAATGATCGATGAAGAGCAGGTTGATCACCGCTCCGCCGGCAGCCCCGGCCACGGGAATCGACTGGGCCATCACCTTCTCCGACACGGGAATCCCGAACCGGACAGCCACCTGCGTGATGAACCGGACGACCGCCGGCGCCGTTTCCCGTGCGAGACCCCGCTCCGCAATGTACTCGGCCGCTTCAGCCAGGGCCTTGGCCAGAGCCGCGCGAACGGCGAAGTAGCCCGTCTCTGCCGCGTTGTCGCCACGCTGGCGGCCGCCAAGCGCGAAGACCTCGAGGCATTGAAGCTGGGCCTCCGGCGTCTTGATCAGCTCTCCTTCGCTCCTGGCGATGTCGGCGATCGAACGGAGCATGACGACGGTCGAGAGCGGAAGCTCGATGGCGAGCGCAGGCAGGCCGAAGGCACCTCCCGCGGCACCCGAGACGACCACCATGGACTTGTGCATCCACTCCACGGAGCTGCGGTGCCGGTCGCCCATCGTCGAGACCGCGAAGCGCAGTCCCGTCTGAAGCGCCTTGTTCGTGGCCGCGCTGATCGCGTCCGCTGCTCCCTGCGGCAGCGCAGTGAACAGCCTCTCGAATGGCGCCCCGACTGCGTTGGCAATCCTCCCGGCCAGGCTCACGTTCTCGAGGAGGTTCCTGGCGTAACGCAGATCGGCGAGATCGTTCGTCGAAAGCGCCATGACTGTACCCTTCCTGCTTCACCCTCAACGCGGCCGCGCGGCTCGTTGCGGTTCCCGGACCGTTCGTCGCGATCGCGGCGTCGTCCGCCGCTTCTCGCGCCACCGCCTGATCGCCTCGGCGTGCTTGGGATAGTGGCCGTAGGTATCCAGGCGGAGCCGGCGGCGGAAGCGGCTGCCGCTCGCCAGTTGATCTTCCGGCGCGCGCTCGATCGCCGCGATCACGCGTCGGTGGACCGCCGCCTGCTGCCTGAGGACCTCGGCCAGGGACAAGTCCTTCTTCCGGGCCGTCATCAAGGCGTTGAAGGCATCGATGCCGCCATAGGTCACGGAGTAGCGCGGCGGCCTGCGGCCCTCGAGGATGGCCGGCAGATGCTTCACCGCCTCCTCCTCCCACGTCGTCACGTGAGCGATGAGGTCGCGCACCGACCACGCCTTCGTGACACCAGGCTCCAGGAGATTCGGTTCTGACAGAGCCGCGTACGAACTCGTGAAGTCCGTCCACGCGGCCTCGAGGCGCTTCAGCAACCGTTCTCGCGTCATTCGGGAATGTTCTTCGAAGCGACTGAATCAGCCGGCGGCGTACATGCCCTCGATCTCGTCCCGGTAGTGGGCCTCGATGGTGCGCCGGCGCAGCTTGAGGGTTGGCGTGAGCTCACCGGTCTCAACGGAAAAGGCGCGCGGCAGCAGGGTGAACTTCTTCACCTGCTGGAACCTGGCGAGCTCCTGCTGCATGGCCTCGATGCGCGCTTCGAAGAACGCCACCACCGCCGAGTGGCGCAGCAGGTCGGCCTTGCACTGATACTGCAGGTTGATCGAGCGCGCGTACTCTTCGAGCGACTCGAAGCTGGGCACGATCAGCGCCGAGACAAAGTGGCGGGCATCGGCCACCACGGCCACCTGCTCGATGAACGGATCCTTGCCGAGTGCTACTTCGACGACCTGCGGCGCGACGTACTGGCCGTACGAAGTCTTCATCAGTTCCTTGATGCGCTCGTGGAAGTAGATGTGGCCCTCGGCGTCCAGGCCGCCCGCATCACCGGTCCGCAGGAACCCATCCTCGGTCATCACGGCCCTGGTGGCCTCGGGCTTGTTGTAGTACCCGCGCATCACCGTGGCGGCCCGAACCAGGATTTCGTTCTGCTCGCCGATCTTCACCTCGATGCCGTCCAGCGCGGTGCCGACGGAGCCGAGTCTGAAGCGCCCGTCCTCGTAGCAGCAGACCGTGGCGGTGGTCTCGGTCAGGCCATAGCCGACCGTGATGCTGAATCCCATCGCCTGGAAGAACAGATTGACCTCGTCGGCGAGCCTGGCGCCTGCAACCGGCAGGAGGCGGATGCGGCCGCCGAAGCGGGCGCGCAGCGGGCGGCAGACGAGACGATCGGCCAGCCACCGCTGGCCGGCGAGAAGGAGAGAAGGCGACGCGCCGGCCTGCCGGCTGGTGACGACATCCGTGCCGACCCTGGTGGCCCACGCGAACAGGGCACGGCGCAGGGGCGACGCCTTTGCGACCCTGCCCTGGATGGTGGCGTAGGCCTTTTCGTAGAGACGCGGCACCGCGCACATCACGGTCGGCCTGACGTCCGCGATCACATCCATCACCTGCTGCGGGTCGCGGATGTAGAAATTCTCGGCGCCCCGGGCGAGCACGTAGAACGTCCAGATGCGCTCGAACACGTGACTCAGCGGCAGCATGCACAACGACACGTCGCGCTCGTCGAGATCGATGCGCCGGTCGTGCATCTCGAAGCAGGCCGCGATGTTGGCGAAGTCCAGCATCACGCCCTTGGGCTCGCCCGTCGTGCCGGAGGTATAGATCAGCGTCAGCAGGTCATCCATCCGGGACTGCGCGTCCCGGGTTCGACGCTCCTGCTCGCTCGGCGGATGATCGCCCTGCCGGACAAAATCCCCGAAGTGGCAGGCCTGCGCGCAGCCCCGCAAGTCGACGCCGTCATCGAGCGCGACAATCCGGCTGATCTCGCCGCTTGCCAGCAACTCGAGAGCCAGATCGAACTGCGGCTGCTCGCCGACGAACAGCAGGCGGATGTTGGCGTCGCGCAGGATGTAGCGCACCTGATCCGGCGCGCTGGTCGGATAGATCGGCACGCTGACGCCGCGCGCGGCCAGGATGCCGAGGTCGGCCTGCGTCCACTCGGGCATGTTGCGGGCATGAATGCCCACCATCTCGGCAGGCTGGTGTCCGGCGCGAATCAGGGCGCGGGCGCAGCCCTCCACGGCCTCACCCAGCGCACGCCAGCTGACCGCGCGCCATTGGCCGTCCTGCTGGACGCGCTGGGCCGCGCGATCGCCAAGCGCGACGACGCGCTCGCGGATCTGTCGCACCAAGTGAGACTGCGGCATCAGGAGACCACCCTCAGGACCACGTGCGCGCCACTCGGGCAGGAAGCAACGCTCAAGTGTATCGGAATTCCCGTCGCCGTTCACCCTTGCTTCAGCCCCCTCGCGCACCCGCTGGACTTGTCTGGTCGTTCCATATCAGAATCGGCGGATTCCGAGAGGACATCCCATGACACTCCGCCTTCCACTGGTGTCGCTTGCCGCGGCCATGCAGCTCGTCGTTACAAGCCCGCCGACCGTGGCGTGGGCACAAGCGGCGGACAAGACATCCCCGGCGGTCCCGCGCGTGCTCGAAGCGAAGGACGTGTTCGAGATCGAGTGGGCCTCGAACCCCGAAATCGCACCCGGCGGTCAGCGCATCGTCTATCAGCGCAATGCGATGGACGTGATGACGGATCGGCGGCGATCGCGCCTCTGGCTCGTGAGCGCCGACGGCGTCGACTCCCGTCCCGTGGGGAACGGCGGCGACCGCGACGAGTTCATGCCGCGCTGGTCCCCGGACGGGACGCGGCTGCTCTACGCGGCGCGGGAGGGCGACACCGTGCAGTTGTTCGTGCGATTCATGGACACAGGGCAGTCGGCGCGTCTCACACAGGTCCTGCGGGCGCCCAACGCCGCGTCCTGGTCGCCCGACGGGCGCTCCATCGCATTCACGATGCTGGTGCCGCAGAAGACCGATCCCTTCGCGCCCATGCCCGACAAGCCCGAGGGTGCAATCTGGGCGGATCCGCCGAAGGTGATTCAGCGGCTCGTGTACAGAGCCGACGGCGAGGGATACATCGAAAACGGGTTCGTCCACCTGTTCGTGGTTCCGGCCGACGGCGGCACGCCGCATCAGCTCACGACCGGCGAGTTTCACGTCGGCGGGCAGCCGGTCTTCACGCCTGACGGGCGCGCCATCCTGATCGCGGGGAACCGCCATCCCAACTGGGAACGCGAGCCGAACGACTCTGAAATCTATGAGGTAGGCGTCGCCGACGGCGCGATCCGCGCGCTGACGGATCGGCGCGGACCGGACTTTGCTCCATCAATTTCTCCGGACGGGCGCGCCATTGCGTACCTCGGGTACGACGACCACTACCAGGGATACCAGGTCACGCACCTCTACCAGATGAACCGCGACGGAAGCGGCGCGCGCCTGCTCGTCGGCGCGTTCGACCGCGACGCCGCAAGCCCGACCTGGAGCAGCGACGGCAGGGGCCTGTTCTTCACCACGGCCGATCGCGGGAACGGAAAGATCGCCTGGGTCGCAACGGATGGACCGACGGCGGGGAACGTCGAGATTCTCGCATCGGATCTCGGCGGCGGCGACCTCGGTCGCCCGTACGGCGGAGGCACGTTCTCTGTCTCCAGCGCCGGGCGCATCGCGTACACGCTCTCCCGTGTGCAGGTTCCGGCCGACGTCGCCGTGGCGGCGCGCGGCACGGCAACGCGCGTCGTGACGCGTCTGAACGACGATCTCTTTACCGGGAAGACCCTCGCCTCTGCAGAAAACGTCGAGTTCGAGTCCTCCTTCGACCACCGCCGCATTCAGGGCTGGGTGCTCAAGCCGCCCGGCTTCGTCGCCGGCAAGCGCTACCCGATGATCCTCGAGATTCACGGCGGCCCGTTCTCCGACTACGGGGACCGGTTCGGTGCTGAAATACAGCTCTACGCGGCGGCCGGCTACGTCGTGCTCTACGTGAACCCTCGGGGAAGCACGAGCTACGGCGAGGAGTTCGGCAACCTGATCCACCACGACTACCCGAGCCACGACTACGAAGACCTGATGAGCGGCGTGGATGCCGTCCTCGCGAAAGGGTACGTGGACCCCGCACAGCTCTTTGTCACCGGCGGCAGCGGCGGCGGCGTGCTGACGGCGTGGATCGTCGGCAAGACTGACCGGTTCCGCGCGGCGGTGTCGGTGAAACCGGTCATCAACTGGATGAGCTTCGTCTTGACCGCCGACGAAACAAGTTTCTTCTCGCGCTACTGGTTCGCCGCGCCGCCGTGGGAGCGCCCGGAGGAGTACATCCGCCGTTCACCCCTGAGCTATGTGGGCAAGGTGAAGACGCCGACGATGCTGCTGGTCGGTGAGCAGGACTTCCGCACGCCGATCTCGGAGGCCGAGCAGTTCTACACGGCGCTGAAACTGCGCGATGTCGACACGGCTCTTGTTCGCTTTCCCGGCGCGTCGCACGAACTCGTGACGCGTCCGAGCCAGTTGATCGCGAAGGTCAACTACATCCTGTCCTGGTTCGCGAAGTACAGACTCGCCGGGGCCGGCGGCCAGGAATCGCGCTGACGACGACTGCGACGGCGCAGGGCAGGGGCAGAGCGAGCAAGACACCCGGCGAGCCTCTCGTGCGGGACTCGCCGGGCCGGGTCGTTCGTTACTTCTTCGGGGCCGCAGCCGGCACGACGGCGTGCTCGTGGGCCTTCGTGGTCGCGACAACGAGCATCCCGTCCTTGCCTGGCATCCAGACCTCGGACAAGACGCTCTTGCCGCTGTCCTTGTCGAACACGAACCCGGACTCCTGGTCCTGCGCGTGTCGCGCGAGCGAGGTGATGATGGGCAGCACGATTCGAAGGCCGCTCTGTCCTGTCAGCACGAGCGGCCCGGCCGCCGTCACCTCGACGGAGTACATGCCCGCGGCGACGTCCTTCCCGGCGGCGACGAACGGGAACGCGACGTCCGCGCTGATCTTCTGGGCATACGCCACTGACCCGCCCGCCAGATACGCGACGACCAGGGCCACGAGAGTGACAAACACACGTCGATTCATGGGGACCTCAATTCTGACTAAATCGGTAAGTGAAACACCATCATAGCAGAATGGGCCTGTCGGTGACGCGCTTCACGCACACAAGCTCCACGCTCTGAACGGCGCCATGACGAAGCGTGCACGACCCGGTGTACTGTCTTGTCCATGTTCTCCCCATCCTCGCGCGCACGCCTCACCGATCGCGACCTCGATCGATTCGCGGGCACGACCCTTTTCGATCGGATCGCGCGCACCGCCTGCCACGCGGGCTGCCTGCCGCGCAAAGAGCTCTTCGAAGCCTGGGAAGTCGCGCGCCGCGTGCGGCGGCTGTTTCGCGGCGGGCGCATCGTCGATCTTGGCGGCGCACACGGCCTGCTGGCCCAGGTCATGCTGCTGCTGGATGATTCGTCCCCCGGCGCGATCGTGGTGGACAAGGCGCTGCCTGCGTCGAGCGCGAGACTGCACGAGGCGCTTTGCGAGGCGTGGCCCCGGCTGTCTGGACGCGTAACGTTCATCGCCGCCGGGCTGGATCAAGCCGAGATTCACGCCACGGACGTCGTGGTCTCGAGCCATGCCTGCGGCAACCTGACGGACGTCGTGCTCGATCGGGCGATCGCGGCGCACGCACGAGTCGCCGTGCTTCCGTGCTGCCACAATCTCGCGGCCGGCGATGACGGAGGCTTGAAGGGCTGGGTCGACGGTCCGATCGCGATCGACATCATGCGCGCCGTCCATCTCACGCAGCACGGCTACCGCATCTGGACACAGACGATCCCAGCGGAGGTCACGCCGAAGAACCGTCTGTTAATGGGCGCCCCGCTATAATCACGATCCATGCGAACAACCAGCCTGCTCCTTCTTCTGGCGCTTGCCGTGCCGGCGCCACTGACAGCCGCGCCGCCGGGCGCCGGTGCATCCTCGCAAGGCACGCAGGATCTTGCTGCGCTCAAGGCTGCGGCCGCGAAAGGCGACGCCCAGGCGCAACTTGACTACGCGAAGGCCCTGAAGCCGCCTGAATCACGCATCTGGGCGCAGAAGGCCGCCGATCAAGGCCTTGCGGAAGCGTGGTTCTGGCTGGGGTACACGATGAACGGCGACGCCACGCCGTTCTACGAAAAGGCCGCAGAGAAGGGGTACGCCGAAGCGTTTTCGTACCTGCTCGAGAACCTCCTGTTCCGCGCCGGGCCGAAGGCCGACGTGGCCAAGGCCAAGAAGTTCGCGGACCTGGCCCGGACGCTGAACGTCAACCTGGGATCGGACGCGGGGGAGGAACTCTGGACGATCGATCGATGTTCCGAAGCCGGCGCGCCCGACATCCCGGCAGCCGACGCACCGACGAAGGAGGAAAGCGCGGCGGTTGGCGGCGAGGACTGTGAACCGCTCAGGGTCGGCCGAACGCCGGACCTGAAGAAGTACCGCGCCTGCCTGCTGAGCGAGACGCCGCCCGACAATAACCTCGTGGCGGAACTCTACGCGAACGGATGGGGCGTCAAGCGCAATCCCCGGCTCGCCATCGCGCTGGTGTGCCATGCCAGCGAGGTGCCCGCCGAACTCATGGGCATGGTCAAGACGCTCCATGAGACACGGACCCAGGCCGCGCTCAAAGACGACTTCCTCTTCTGCGACAACGTCACGAGCGGAATGAACCAGGGCGCGTGCGCCGACCGCGCCGAGAAACTCGCCGCCGCGACGCGCGACGCAGCCCTTG
>JAPKZP010000597.1:4474-8143 GCA_026393735.1 Acidobacteriota bacterium | reverse complement strand
GCGAGCTGGCGGGTGCGGTAACCCAGCCAGCTCGCCAATCCATCCGCTACCGGCCCATCGAGATGCGCAAGCCGAAAAACGCCTCCTGCGTCGGACCGGGCTGGTACGAGTTGCCGTCCGGATCGGGCTCAGTGAAGGCGTTGTACTCGGCCCCGAACACGTTGCGCGCCGATAGCGAGATCTCGCCCCGGTAGTTCCGACCCGTCCACCGGTAGCCGAACCGCGGATTGACCAGCACATACCCGTTCGACCACGGGAGGTTGGTCTGATCCACGTACCAGCCACTCACCATGTCGAGGCCCACGCCGAGGACCCAGTGGGATGCCGCGATGCCCTCGGCATCGACGTACGCCTGGTGACGCGGCGAGTTCGGGATGGCCTGGTTCGTGAAGTCGCCAAACAGGCTCTTGATGTGTGTGTACGTAAAGTCGGAGAACGTGTAGGCGGCGCGCAGCGAGAACGCCGTGCTGGGGAACCAGCCAACGGACGATTCCAGCCCATACCGCGCGCTCGATCCGGCGTTGCGGTAGAAGGTCTCGAGCGGCCGCGAGGGCACGCGGTACCGGCCGAAGTCGTTCTCCGTGGCGAGGTGGAAGAACGTCAGGTCGTAGGTCAACTGCCGCACCGCGGTGCCCCGCAGGCCGATCTCCTCGCCCTGGGACGTGGCAGCGACGAGATCCGGGTTGAAGCCGCCCTGATGATACGGGTTGTTTGCAAGCTCCTCGGTGGCGGGCGGGAGAAACCCCTGTCCCCAGCTGCCGTAGACGCTCAGGTTCGTGTCGGCCGCGAACGACACACCCACGCGTCCGGTGGCCTTGTTGAAACCGGCCGATCCGGACAGGTCCACACCGTCGGCGCGCAGGTGATCCGTCAAGGTGTTCTCGATATGGTCTCCGCGCGCATCGAGCATCACCGCCCATCGGGGTCCGAACTCGACCCGGTCCATCGCGTACCAGCCGATACTGCTCTGGGTGATGGTCTGATCGGCGAGCCGTTCGGGCCCCTCGCGGGCCTCGCCCAGGTTGGGGTGCTTCAGGTCGTCGATGGTCTGTCCATCGAGATCCGTGCCGATCGTGATGTGATTGGCCACGCTTCCCCAGGCATGGTGCACGCTGTACTGCAGGATGGCGCCCGGCGTGGTGTACGTGCGGTGCTGCACCGAGGAAGGGACCGACTCCTGCCACTTCGTGTAACGCATGTAGCCGCTGAAGAGCAGTTCCTGGTTCTGTGTGAGGGTCCACCGGCCGGACACACCGGTTGTCGCCCTGTTGGTGCGCTGGTACTCGTTGTACGTCAGGGCATCCGGATTCGCCATCCGCCGGTCCTGGGCCAGCCAGTCGAGGTTCAGCCCTTCGGCGTTCTCATTGAAGAAATGCGTGCCCGCGACAATCGCAGTGAGCTGGAACGTGGTCGACGGCGTCCAGCGCAGCGTGCCGTAGAGATTGGTGGCATCGAAAGCGGTGTGGTCGCGGTACCCGTCACCGGCGTTGCTGGAGAGGGACACGCGGTAGTTCGCGGTACCCGTGGTGCCACCGGCCTCCGCCAGCGCCTTCCAGAAGCCGTACGACCCGAGGTTGACCGACGCGGTGCCCGCCGCGGCACGGTCCGCCGCTCCGTCAAACGTGGTGATGTTGATCACGCCGCCTGCGGCGCCACCGCCGTAGATGGCCGACGATGGGCCGCGGAAGACCTCCACGCGGTTGACCGTCAGCCAGTCCACGTCGAACAGATCCGGTGCGAAGCCCGTGGGATCATTGAGCGGCAGCCCGTCCTGCAGAACCTTGATGCCGCGGATGCCGCGCTCGGTCAGCAGTCCCTGCCCGCGAATCGAAACGTGCACGCGTTCGCCATCGGCCTGGTTGTCGATCTTCAGGCCGGGCACGAGCTTGAACGCCTACTCAGCCCCGATGCCACGTGGCAGCGCCTTCAATTCGTCGTAGGAGACGATCGACGTCGCCGCAGGAATCACCCGCAGCGGAATGTCGATCCGGGGCGCCGACACGACGACGTCGAAGTTGACGGGCGGGGCTGCCTCTTGGGGTTGGGCCGGCGGCTCCTTCGCCTGCGCGGCCGCCGGAGTTGGTGGAGCGCCGGCTTGCGCGCGGGCCTCGGCCGGCAGCACGCAGGCAGTGAACGCAACGCCAAGTGTCAGGAGCCATCCGGGGTGGCGGCATCCGGACCTCGACCGAAGTCCTTGGAGCGTCGACATGTGTTCCTCCGCCTGATGAAGACAGGGGGCGGGGGACGCGGCGACCCTGACCCCGGTCACGGCGAACCGGGCGGCGATCGCATTTCGGATCGCACTGTCAGTGTAGGGAATCGACCAGCACTACTACCAGCGGTCGTTTCTGGGGGCTACCCCGCCAACCGCACGATCCACTCGGTGATTTCGTGCACGGGCCGGTGGAATGCGAACGCGGCGGAGGCCAGGGAGGCGGTCCCCGCGGCGATGCGGAGCGCGGCGATTGCGGCGCCGATCCGGCGCCGCGATGAGCGCACCGCTCTGGGTGCCAGCAACCTCCCAATGCGCCCGGCCAAGGGGCCCCCGTCGTACAGCGCACTGATCGGCAGCGGCGATCGCGTCATGGCGGGCATCAGCTTTGCGACCTTGACGAGCGCCGAGGCCAGCGCGACGGCGCAGCGAGCATCGCCGTCGACGGCGTCGTCGTCCGCGACCGTTTCGGCCGCTGAGGCCCAATGGGTCGTCGCGGCGCGCCCGAGCGGCGTCGCGCGGAACAGGTCGGGGCTCGCCAGCAACAGCCAGCGTACGAGGTTGTCCCATCGGGCACGGTGCGCGGTTTCGTGCGCGACGACGACGCGGAACTCCTCTGGCGTCAGGGCATCGAAGACCGGCCGGGACACGAAGATCCGTGGCCGCACCACTCCCACCAACGCCACGGCCGGCATCGGCGCATCCACGACGTAGATGGGCATGGCGCCGGCAGGCCACGCGAGCCGCGTCGCCTTGAGGAGCCACCGGCGTTGGAGGGCGGCGACACGAACCGAGGCGACCAGCGCCCGGCCGAGGGACCACCCGATCAGCAGCATCATCGTCGATGCCGCAGCGAGCAGAGGGGCCCCGATCTGTTCCGTGGCGTCGCGGGGTTCGAAGCGCAGGTAGGCTGGACCGAATGCGAACACGAGGAAGAGGGCCGCCACGACACTCGGCATCAACCGGAGTGCCAGCCACATCCCGGTCTGTGGCGTGCGCTCGACCGGACGCCGTCCGGCGGCTCGCGCCGCGACGATGGCGGAGAGCGCCGACGCCACTGTCGAGATCATGAGAAACCACGTCAGCGCCATGGAGACGCCGAGGACCCCGAACCTCATGGCGTATCTCCGTTCCTCAGCCGTTCGCGCTTTTCCTGAACCAGGCGTTCCAGTTCGTCGAGCAGCCGGCTATCCGTGTCGGTGACGGCGTCCACGAGGTTCGACAGCAGCGGCAGCGGTGCCTGCTGGCGGCGGGCAAGCAGTTCCTCGACAAGGTCGGTGGCGATGCGCTGCTCGCAATCCTCGCGCGAAGCCGCCGGCGCGTAGTAGAACGCCCGCCCGACCTTTCGCCGGGTGAGTAGACCCTTCTTGAACAGCCGGTCCAACGTCGTCATCACCGTCGTGTACGCGACCGTTGAGCCGAAATGGCTTCGGACCCCCGAGACGTTGGTCTCTCCG
>JAPKZP010000597.1:0-4434 GCA_026393735.1 Acidobacteriota bacterium | reverse complement strand
GCCGCGCAACAGGAACGAAGGTGATCGCATCCAGCGTCGAGTATTGAGCCCGAGGCACGGAGTGTCAAGTAAGGAACTTCGCGCCCCGACGCTAGTACCTGGTAATCGTGACCCCGGCGTCCGCCAGCAGGTCGAGCACGAGCGGGTCGTTGCTGTAGTCGACGTGATACTTGACGATGTGAACGCCGGCCGAGGCGAGGACCTTGGCGCAGTTGATACACGGGAAGTGTGAGATGTAGGCCGTCGCCCCCGCCACGCTGACCCCGCGCCGCGCGGCGTCGGCAATCGCGTTCTGTTCGGCGTGCACCGTCGCCTGTTCGTGGCCGTCGCGCATGCGCGACTGGTGGGGCGTGCCGGGCAGGAACCCGTTGTACCCGGCCGCCACGATCCGGTTGCGGTGCTCGCCGCCAGAGACGAGGACGCACCCGACGTGCAGGCGGCCGCATGCCGAACGGGTCGCCATCAGCAACGCGGTCGCCATGAAATAGTCGTCCCACGAGGGGCGTTCGGCCACGCCGTCGAGCAGTTGTGCGAGTCGGTCGACGAGGGAATCAGGCATGTCAGGCGTCACGAGGCGATCATACCAAACCCCGGCCAGGGTCCCGACCCGGGCCCTCGCCCGGAGTCCGGCCCGGGTCTCTGCCGGCCTCGCGCAGACCGGACGATGCGCATAAGATGCACATGTCACTCGGCGGACACGAGCGGCGCGTGTGTGCGGGGTGTCGCTACGGCGCCAGGTTGGCTGGATGAGATGGGGGCGGTGATGCGTCAGGCAAGAATCGCAGCGGTGATCCTGTTGCTGGCGGCGGGTACGCTCGGGGCGGCACCGGAGGTAACGCGAGCCGACTATCCGACCTCGCCGGTGCCCTTGATTGACGTGACGTTCACGGACACCTTCTGGGCGCCCCGGATCGAGACGGTTCGGACGGTGACCATTCCGGCGGCCTTCAAGCAGAGCGAGGAGACCGGCCGCATCAGGAATTTCGAGATCGCCGGTGGCCTCGCGACGGGCGCCTTCTGCTCGCGCTATGCGTTCGACGACTCGGACGTCTACAAGATCATCGAGGGCGCATCGTATGCGCTCGCGACCAGGCCGGACCCGGCTCTCGACACATATCTCGACGGCGTGATTGCGAAGATCGCGAAGGCGCAGGAACCAGACGGCTACATCTACACGGCGCGGACGATCGACCCGGCGAAGACCATGCCGATGGCGGGGAAGGAGCGCTGGATCAACGAGGAGGAAAGCCACGAACTGTACAACGCCGGACACTTGTACGAGGCGGCCGTTGCGCACGCCCAGGCGACGGGCAAGAAGACGCTGCTGGACGTCGCGCTGAAGAACGCCGACCTCGTCTGCCGGGTGTTCAACCTGAAGGGGCGGCGCGCCGTGCCAGGCCACCAGGAGATTGAGATCGGCCTCGTCAAGCTCTATCGTCTCACCGGCAACCGCACGTACCTCGACCAGGCGGCCTTCTTCCTCGACCAGCGCGGCCGCGCGGACGGTCACAAGCTGTACGGTGAGTACGCCCAGGATCACAAGCCGGTTGCGGACCAGACCGAGGCCGTCGGGCACTCGGTGCGCGCGGCCTACATGTACAGCGCCATGGCTGACGTGGCTGCGCTGACCGGCAACACGGCGTACGTAGCGGCGCTCGACAAGCTGTGGGACAACGTCGTCTCGAAGAAGCTCTACCTGACGGGCGGGATCGGGGCCACGGGCGCGTGGGAGGGCTTCGGACCGGACTACGATCTTCCGAATTCGGCCTACGCCGAGACCTGCGCGTCGATCGCGAACGCGCTGTGGAACCACCGGATGTTCCTGTTGAAGCAGGACGGCCGCTACATGGATGTGTACGAACGCGCCGTCTACAATGCGATGCTCTCGGGGCTGTCCCTCTCCGGCGACCGCTTCTTCTATCCGAACCCGCTCCTTTCCATGGGCCAGCACGAACGCAGTCCCTGGTTCGCCTGCGCCTGCTGCCCGAGCAATCTGCCGCGATTCATCCTGTCGGTGCCCGGACATGCATACGCGGTGGACGGTGCGGACGTGTTCGTGAACCTCTACGTGCAGGGGCGCGCCACGATCAAGACGAACGCCGGGGCCTTCGGTTTCGAGGTGAAGACCAACTACCCGTGGGCCGGCGACGTGCGACTCGTCGTGACGAGCGCCCCGCCGGAGGCGATCTCGGTGCACTGGCGCGTGCCGGGCTGGGCGCAAGGGCATCCAGTCCCCGGGGATCTGTACCGTGATGCGCCCCCGGCACGGGCCGATGTGACGCTCCAGGTGAACAGTCAGCCCGCCCCGTCGCTCGCGATCGAGAAGGGATATCTCTCCTGGCGGCGCACGTGGAAGGCCGGCGACGCGATCGACCTTCACCTCCCGATGGCCGTGCGCCGCGTCGTGGCGCATCCCGCCGTCAAGGCCGACGAGGGACGCGTGGCCGTTGAACGCGGGCCGCTCGTCTACACGGCCGAGTTCGTCGACAATGGCGGGCGCGTGACCAACCTGGTGCTCGACGACGCCACGCCGCTCGCCACACAGGCGCGGCCCGACCTGCTGGGTGGGATTACGCTGGTGACCGGCAGGGCCACCGCCCTCAGGACGCAGGGCGGCTCGACGGTCAAAGCCGAGGTGCCACTGACGCTCATTCCGTACTACGCCTGGGCGCATCGCGGCAAAGGCGAGATGGTTGTGTGGCTGGCGCGCAAGGAAGGCATGGCCACGCCTGCTCCGGAGCCCACCCTGGCGTCGTTGGCGAAGGATCATCAGTGGCCATAGGCCGGCGGGGGGCGGACCGGGACGTGATGAGGGATCTTGCTGGCCGGTTGAAACGATAGAGGAGGGCTGAAGCACATGGCTGACTCGAAAGCGAAGGTGTGTCACTACACGGAGATTCCCGCCGAGGTGGTCGGCGAGCAGGCGCCTGGCGCCCGCATGCGGTGGCTGATCGACGACACGCACGACGGCGCCCCGGTCTACGCCCTGAGGATGGTCGAGCTCGCTCCCGGCGGCCATTCGCCTCATCACAATCACAACTACGAGCACGAGAACTTCGTGGTCGAGGGCAAGGGGCGCGTGTTCATCGACGGTGCGTGGCATGCCCTCGCGCCAGGAGATGTCGTGTTCGTGCCGGCCAACGCCGAGCACGAATACGCCAACGCCGGCGACACGACGTTCAAGTTCCTTTGCGGCATCCCGGTGCCGAAACTTCGCGGCTGAGGGCGGCCGCTCCTTTTCGCGTGAGAGGACATCATGGATCGCATTGGCTTCATCGGGCTCGGCCTCATGGGGAAACCCATGGCGCTCAATCTCATCAAGAAGGGTTTCTCGCTCGTTGTCCACAGCCGCAGCCAGGCGCCGGTCGATGCGGTGGTGGCGGCGGGCGCAAAGGCGGCGTCCTCGCCGGCCGATGTCGCGGCGCAATGCGACATCGTCATCACCATGGTGCCGGACTCGCCCGACGTGCGGCAGGTCGTTGAAGGGCCGAAGGGCCTCTTCGAGACGGCGCGCGCCGGCAGCATCCTCGTCGACATGAGCACCATCGCGCCGGCCGTTGCCCGCGAACTCGCCACGAAGGCCGCGGCACGCGGGCTCACCATGCTCGACGCACCCGTCAGCGGGGGTGAGATCGGCGCCGTCAATGCGACGCTGTCCATCATGGTGGGCGGGGATGCCGCCGCCCTCGAGCGCGTGCGGCCCGTCTTCAACGCGGTCGGCAATCCCGAGCGCGTCGTGCACATCGGACCGGCCGGGGCAGGTCAGGTGTGCAAGGCCTGCAACCAGATCTGCATCGGCGGCGCGCTGGCGTCGGTCAGCGAGGCGTTCGCCATTGCCCGCAAGGCGGGCATCGACCCCGCGAAGGTCCGCGAAGCCCTGCTCGGCGGGTTTGCCGCCAGCCGCGTCCTCGAAGTGCACGGCGAACGGATCCTGAAGGGCAACTACGTGCCGGGATTCAAGACGAAGCTGTATCACAAGGACCTGGGCATCGTCGGCCAGACGATTCATGAACTGGCGGTGTCGGCGCCCGTCGCGGCCCTCGTCCAGCAGTACGTCAGCGCGCTGATGGCAGCCGGACGAGGCGAGGAGGACTACTCGTCGCTGGCAAAGGCCGTGTTTGACGCCTCCGGCCTCGAGTGATGGGGCCGTGACGCCCGGGATGCAACCTGCGACGAGTCCCGACCGTAGATCCTGAATAAGGAGAGAACGATGCACGCTCCAGGGTTCCGGACGCTGAAGTCAGTGAAGTTCCTGTTTACGGCCCCGTTCATCCTCGTGACCTCCGACTACCACATGCCACGCTCCATGCTGCTATTTAAGGCGTTGGGCATGAACCCTATCCCCGCGCCCGCTGGCCAGTGCGGCAGACCCGATGACGAGTCGCGGTTCTCTCCGGGCGACCTTTTTCCAAGTGTATCTAATCTGGTCACTGC
>JAPKZP010000771.1 GCA_026393735.1 Acidobacteriota bacterium | reverse complement strand
CCAGAACAAACATGAAGACGGGACCAATGAGCCAGTTCTGGACAAGCGAGAGAGTCAACACCCGCACATTTGTGAAGACGTCTCCGAGCTCTTCGTATTTCACTTTCGCGAGCGGCGGGTACATCATCAGGATGAGGCCGATGGCCAGCGGAATCGAGGTCGTGCCGACGCTGAAGCGATTGAGCAACGGGACGACGCCGGGAAACACGTACCCGCCACCGACCCCGACGGCCATCGCCAGGAAGATCCAGAGCGTGAGATACCGATCGAGGAACGACAGTCTTCCGCCGACGCCTGCGTGTGCCTGACTCATGCGTGCCTCCGAGCGGTTGACGGGCGGGAACGCGTCGGTCGCGGGCCGCGCGCGGGCGTCCGGTCAACAGCGGTGCGATCGAACCCGGCGCGGCAGAAGGTGTCGAGAGGCACCCTGCGCAGGGCCTCCACGACCCGCACGTCCCTCTTGACCTGGTCATCGTCTTCAACGAGCCGCAGCGCCTGGCCGACCAGATCGGCCAGTGGCCCCTTGGCGACCAGGTGGTAGTGCACCCACTTACCGCTCTTGCGTTCGGTCACGAACCCGGCACGGCGAAGATCGCTCAGGTGCGACGAGACGGTGGACGCGGCGAGTTCCAGCACCGCGGTCATCTGGCAGACGCACAGGTCGCCGCCGCGCAGCATGGCGAGGATGCGCAGGCGGCCGGGGTGCGCCAGCGCCTTCACCGCATCAACGACGGTCGGAAGCGTGGTGTTCGTGACGTGGGTCATGCGTGTTCCCTCTGGCCCGGCTACTTCAGCCACGCCTTGACTTCGTCCGGCTTCGGGATTCGCCCGGACAGCTTGATGACGCCGTCGACGGCGACCGCCGGTGTGGCCAGGACGCCGGCCGCCGCCATCGCCTGGTAGTCGGAGATTTTCTGGAGATCCGCATCGTGCTGCAGCTCCGCGAGCACATTGCGGACGACGCGCTCCGTCTCGTGGCAACGTGCACAACCTGGACCGTAGACGGTGATGACCATGGATGATTCCCTCTCAGAAGATGGCATTGAACAGGTAGCCGACGATGAGAATGCCGACACCGACCACGCCGACAAACACCGCGATCAGCTGAGGGCGCAGTACTTTCCGCAGGATGATCGTCTCGGGCAGCGACAGGCCGATGACGGCCATCATGAAGGCCAGCACGGTGCCAAGCGCCGCGCCCTTTGCCAGCAGGGCCTGCACCACCGGGATGATGCCCGCCGCATTGGAGTACATCGGGATGCCGACGAGCACCGCCAGCGGGACCGCCCACCACGCGCCCTTGCCCATGATGCTCGCCATGAACTGTTCGGGGACGTAGCCGTGGATGCCCGCCCCGACGGCGATGCCCGCCAAGACCCACGGCCACACCCGTCCCACGATATCGACGACCGCGTCGGCGCCGGATCGCAGGCGGTCCGCCCAGGATGCCGGTGCGTCGGACCCGTCCACGGCCGCGGCCTGCATCTGAAAGACCCACGGCTCGACGAATCGCTCGAGGTGCAGCCGGCCGATGGTCCATCCAGACACAATCGCGATGACGAGGCCCGTGCTCATGTAGAGCGCGGCGACCTTCCAGCCCAGGAGGCCGAAGAGCAGGACGAGCGCCACTTCGTTCACCATCGGCGCCGACACAAGGAACGAGAACGTCACGCCGAGGGGCACACCCGTGGTGACAAAGCCGATGAAGAGCGGCACCGCCGAGCAGGAGCAGAAGGGCGTGACGGTGCCAAGCAGCGCGGCCAGGACGTTGCCCATCGACTCCCTGCGCCCCGCCAGGACCCGTCTCGTGCGCTCGGGTGTGAAGAAGGAGCGGATGATGCCGACGCCGAACACCACGAGCACGAGCAGCATCAGTACCTTGGGGGCTTCAAAGACGAAGAACTCGACCGCCGAGGCGAGGTGGGTGCCTGGCGTGAGGCCGGCGAGCGAATACGTGGTCCAGCGGGCGACGGCCGCGAGGTTGAGGTAGATCGCAACCCAGGCTGCCGCCGCAGCCAGGCCCCCCAGCGCGTACGACCACCAGCGGCGCATCCCCATGACGGGAATGCTACTACATTTCGTGATTTGTCGATATGACGCACTGACGGGCCGGATGCGGCCACAACGAACGGAGGCGCGCGGCGGTCAGACCGTCTTCTGGCCTCGGGTGACACCGGTGCGCGCAGGGCGACCGGGTGTGATTGCACAGGCAGGCGCGGGCACGGGCACGGACGCCGCCGTGCGCCGATCCGGAAACAGCGACGCCGGCACGCGGACGTCGAAGTGCGTGAAGAGCGCCGTCACGAAGCTCGCAGACGGACCGTCGAGGGCAGCGCCACGGTTCAGCACCAGCGCCCGCTGGCGGCCGTGCCTGAACCCCGGGACATAGTGCGCCACCAGCCGCCCCGCGGCCAGATGATCGCCGAGCACATCCCGTGACAGGAACGCGATGCCCTCTCCGCCGACAACGGCCTGCACCACGAGGTGCAGGTCGTCGAGGACAATCACCCGCTGGAAATCGCGCAACTCGTGCCTGGTGGCCTTCAGATTGTCGTCCAGGAGCACGCGCGAGCAGCATCCCTCGCGACGGGCAAAGAGCGGCGTCTCGAGCAGCGCCTCGACGGTCGTCTCCGGAGCCGCAAGCCCAAGGCCGGGACTGCTCACGAACACCATCTCGTCCCCGGGCAAAGGAAAGGCGTCATACCCCGAGAGGTCGAAGCACTCACACAGTTCCATCACCGCGAGGTCGAACCGCCCCTGCGCCAGTCCCTGGAGAATCTGCTCCGGCGAATTGAACATGAACTTCAGATCCGCCGTGTCAGAGCACGCCAGCATGAAGTCCTTAAGGATGACGGGCAGGTGCGCGATGCCGAACGACGGCGTGCAGCTGAACGCGATCCGCGTCTTTCCGCTGAGCATGTGGAGCCCGGAAACCAAGTCGGCCTCAATCTCCAGCAGCGTCACCGCCTTCTCATACACCAACCGTCCGGCGGCGGTAGGCCGCTGCGTGTGGCCCGAGCGATCGAGCAGGTCGCACCCGTACTGCTCTTCCAGAAACTTGATGCGCTTTGACACGGCGGGCTGCGTCACGTGGAGGGATTCCGCCGCCCGCGAGAGACTCCCGGTCTTGACGACCTCGACGAGCGTCTTCAAGTAGATGGATTCCACAGACTTAGCCCTTCTTCACACCCCATAACCAACGGTTATGGCGGGCATGAAACAGTCTCAGTTTACTTCAGGCCGCCCCGGACCGACCATGCCAACAGTGCCTCGTCAGGCGTGCCGGGGTATTGCGGGGTCGGGGCCCGGCGGACGACGCACCGGCGGGTCCTGGCTCCGGCGCACCGGCGCATAGCGACACCATCCGCCCGCCGGGCTGCCCCCGGCAGCCGTCGACCCGAAACGACATCGGCAACCGTACTCATACGTAGCTTTTCTGGAGGCTTCATGAAAATCGCGACACGGAGCATGCGCGCTCTCATCGGCGTGGCTGCCGCCGTGGCCATCGTCGGCACGGCCACTCTGGCTCGGGCACAAGAGCCAACCTTCAAGTTCGAGGTGAAGGGGCAGATCTTCTCTGAAACCACGGATTTCGGCACAGGCCAGGATCGCCAGGGCAGCCGAACCGACATCCATTTCCAGCGGCTGCGGCTGGCGGTGACGGGGATGTTCAACGACGTCTGGGGCTTCAAGTTCCAGACCTGCGGCAACTGCGGCACGTCCAAGAACGGCGCGCTCGGGTATGCCATGACGCTGCAGGACGTCGACTGGAACGACCGCGACATCCGGATCATCGACGGCTACGCCATCGCCAACTTCTCGGAGAAGGCCAACTTGAAGATCGGCCTCACGAAGATCCCGCTGACGCGCGCCAATCTGGACGATTGCTTCGCGCCGCTGTCCCAGGACCGCTCGTACTTCGTCTACAGCGCCTACGGCACGTCGCCGGCCAAGTTCAGCCGCGACATGGGGCTCGTCGCATGGGGCGGGTTCAGCGACGACAAACTGCGGTACTACGCCGCCGCGTTTCAGGGGCGCGAAGGCATGACGGCTACGGTCCATCCGTTCTCCGGCGCGACAGTCAAGTCGTCGATCGAGCCAAAGAGCTCGCTGGAGTACGTCGGCCGGTTGCACTATGCCTTTCTCGATGCCGAGCCCGGCGCGGGATACCAGGGCAGCTATCTGGGTGAACTGAAGGTCTTCACCGTGGGCGGAGGCGTGGCCTACGAGCCCAGCGCCGTCTATCGCAACGTGACCTCGGCGGGTGTGGTCCTGGACGAAGCCACGGCGGACTACACGGCGTACTCGGCCGACATGATGTTCGAGTACCCCACGAAGGGCGGCACGCCCACCGCGACGGCCCAGTACCTGAAGCTGGACTTCGACGATGCCTACAAGACGAATCTCAACCCGGGCGACCGGCTCGTCAACATCAGCGGCATGAACGGGCAGAAGAACGGCTACTACGTGAAGGGCGCCTACCTCTTTCCCGGCAAGATCGGGAAGGAAGGCATGATGCAGCCGTTCGTGCTCTACGAGGACTGGAAGTTCGCGTACTTGCTCGGCATCACGGACCAGCGGATCAAGCAGTCGGGCCTCGGGCTCAACTACTACATCCACAAGCAGAACGTCCGCTTGACGCTTGAGTACTTGAAGACCACCTTCGACAAGGCAACCGGTTTCGTTGGCGGCCGCGTCGATCCGATCACGTTCGCCCCGATCGACAAACTGACCTCGTACAACACGTTCCGCATCATGATGCAGGTCGGCGCCTTTTAGTCGCCGACGCGGACTCATCCAGGAGAAATGACTCATGCTGAAGCGCATTACAGTAGCCGTTCTGATGGTGCTCGTCGCGTTCACCGTGGCTTCGGCCTTGCCGCCGGTGACACCGACCACCGGCAAGATCTTGAAGATTGAAGGCAACAAGGTTCAGATCGCCATCGACGGAACAAAGCCGGATTGGGTGAAGAAGAACGCCCCGGTGAAGTTCAAGGTCGGCAACGGCAAGATCGTCGAGGTCTCGGAAGCCGGCGTCACGCCGGTCACGATCAGCGTCACGACGCCCAAGGCCGGCGACATGAAAGTCGGCGACGAGGTCTCCTTCCAGAAGGGCACCTCGATGGCCGGCTGCTAGCTCCGATCGGCCGCGACATAGCGGCCAGTGCATAACCCTCGGGCGCTCGAACGCGCGTCACCACATGGGCTTCGTGGAGACGAGCGTCCGGGCGCCCGAGGCTCTCCCCCCCGACAGAGGTCTACCTCGTCATGGACGCCACCCTCTCGAGACGACGATTCCTGGGCACCCTCGCGGCGGCGGGCGCCGGCACGGCGGCCGCCGCGACGGCGGCCCGCGCCGAAGGCCATCCGCCTGGCTGGACCGGCACCACGCGCGTCGAGAAGATCGCCACAACCTGCGAGATGTGTTTCTGGCGCTGTGGCGTGCTGGCGAGCGTCGCCGATGGCCGGGTGATCAGGCTTGAGGGCAACCCCGATCATCCGTTGACGAAGGGCCGGCTCTGCGCGCGCGGGAACGCGGGCACCCGCCTGCTCTACGATCCCGACCGCCTGAAGTACCCGCTCCTCAGGACCGGCGCACGCGGCGCGGGTCAGTTCAAGCGCATCAGTTGGGACGAGGCACTCGACTACCTGGCCGCGAAGCTGAAGGGGCTCGCCGCCGCCCATGGCCCCGAAAGCGTCGCGTTCTTTCCTCACGGCCTGAGCCCCCGCTTCTTCGGCACCCTCATGAAGGCGTATGGCACCCCGAATAGCGCCGAGCCGTCGTTTGCGCAGTGCCGGGGTCCGCGAGAAGTCGGATACACGCTCACGTTCGGACGCGAGTTGGGATCGCCGGAGCCGCTCGACCTCGAGGAGTCGAAGCTCATCGTCCTCATCGGCAGCCACCTGGGCGAGAACGTCTTTACGTCCCAGATCACGGCGTTCGCCACGGCATTGTCCCGCGGCGCGAAGGTGATTGCCGTTGACCCGCGCTTCTCGACAGCGGCTTCCAAAGCGAACTGGTGGCTTCCGATCCGGCCCGGCACCGATATCGCGCTTCTGCTCGCCTGGATTCATGTCCT